>NZ_JANLOG010000079.1:0-131338 GCF_025466205.1 Pseudomonas sp. 13B_3.2_Bac1 | reverse complement strand
CTCCCACAAGGGGAAATGGGTATATCGGGAAAACTGGTACGCCTTGTGCAAACGTTTGCGACCTGCCTGTAACGGCTTTTTCGTAACAAAAACGTACAGACCCGCAGAAACCGGGCCTCGATCCGCAAAAAAGGACTTTGAATGCACGCCGCTTCCCTTCTCCGCGCCCCATTTGCGCGCACGTTCGCTGTTTCCCTGCTACTGACCGGCGTTACCGGAGTTCTCAGCCATACCGCACTGGCGCAACCGGTCCTGCCCGAAGAGTCCGCTCAGGGCGAAGCCCTCAGCCCGGAAGCTGCCCCGCCGAAAAAAGGCGCTTATCTGTCGGACTGGTACAACCAGGACCTGACGCTGATCGGCAGCAAGGACATCAGTTTCGGGCCGCAGCCGGCCGACGATATCTATCTGGAATACGAATACTTCGGGCGCAAGGGGCCGTTCGAGCTGTACGGCTACATAGACATTCCGAAGATCTTCAACATCGGCAACAGCCACGACAAAGGTGTGTGGGATCACGGCTCACCAGTGTTCATGGAACACGAGCCGCGCATCTCCATCGACTACCTCGCCGGCCGCAGCCTGGCCATCGGCCCGTTCAAGGAATGGTACGTGGCGTTCGACTGGATCTACGATCACGGCAGCCGCAAGGAGAACCGCGCCAACACGCTGTACAGCGGCTTCGGCACCGACATCGACACCCATTCGCGGGTCAACCTGTCGGCCAACCTGTACGGGCGCTACCAGTGGGAAAACTATGGCGCGAGCAATGAGTATTCGTGGGACGGCTACCGCGCGCAGCTCAAGTACATCGTGCCCATCGACAAATTCAGCAACGGCGCGTCGCTGACCTACATCGGTTTCACCAACTTCGATTTCGGCTCGGACATTCACAAGGACAATCCGGCGCGCACCGCCAATGCCACGGTGGCGACCAACGTGTTGCTGTATTCGTTCACCCACTTGCGTTTCACCCTGGTCGGTCGCTATTTCCACAACGGCGGCAACTGGGAAGACGGCAGCGAGCTGAACTTCGGCGACGGCAATTTCCGCGCGCGCTCCAACGGTTGGGGCTACTACGCCGGCATTGGCTACCAGTTCTGAATCAAGGAGATTTTCATGCAAGCAATGACGCGTCTGACCCTGGCCGCTGCGGCCCTGCTCTCTTCCACTGCTTGGGCGGCTGAAGCGCCGATCCAGCCGAAAGTGGTGCTGATCACCATGTTCGCCCCCGAGGCGCAGAACTGGATCGAGCGCCTCGACCTGAAACAGGAAATCCGCGTGCCGGGGCTGTCCGCCGAGTACCCGAGCATTCGCTGCAACAGCCAGCAGGTGTGCCTGCTGACCACCGGCATGGGCCAGACAAACGCCGCGGCTTCGACCCTGGCCCTGGCGCTGTCGCCGAAATTCGACCTGCGCAAAAGCTGGTTCCTGATCGCCGGGATCGCCGGGATCAGCCCGAAACACGGGACCATCGGCACCGCGGCGTGGGCGCATTATCTGGTGGAATTCGGTACGCAATGGGAGCTGGATTCGCGCGATGCGCCGTCGAGCTGGCCGACCGGTTACCTCGGCATCAACACCAAAGGCCCGAACGAAAAACCGCCGTTGGACTACAAGACCGAAGTCTTCGAACTCAACCCGAAACTGCAGGCCAAAGCCTTCGCCCTGAGCCACAAGGTCGAACTGAGCGAAAGCAAGGAATCGGCGGCCTGGCGTCTGAAATACCCGTCCGCCCCGGCCAACCAGCCGCCGGTGGTTACGCGCTGCGACACGCTGGCGGGCAACACCTGGTTCTCCGGTACACGCCTGAGCGAACGCGCCGAGGTCTGGACCAAACTGCTGACCGATAACAAGGGTGAATATTGCACCACGCAACAGGAAGACAACTCGACCTATGAAGCCCTGCTCCGCGCCAGTCGTGAAGGTCTGGTGGATGTGCAGCGTCTGGCCGTGGTACGCGCCGGCTCCGACTTTGATCGCCCGGCTCCGGGCGGCAGTGAAGTGGACAACCTGCTGAAATACGCGGATCAGGGCGGCTTCGTGCCGGCGCTGGAAAACCTCTATCGCGCCGGCAATCCGCTGGTGCAGGACATCCTGAAAAACTGGTCGGCGTGGGAAAACGGCGTCCCGCAATCCTGAAACCTGCGCCAATCAATTGTAGGAGTGAGCCTGCTCGCGATGGCGGTTATTCAGCCGCCGAATTTGTCGACTGAATTGACGCTATCGCGAGCAGGCTCACTCCTACAGGGTTTGTGGCTGAGTCAGGGGATAAGGATAATCTTGTCGCCGCTGCCCTGATTCACCTCCGCATAGCGCTGCAACCCCTCCGCCAGCGGCACCTCCACCAGGCCTTGTGGCAACGGCAGCCGATCCTCATCGAAGAAGCGTCCGAACTGCTCGAGCATCGCCGCACAGGCTTGCACGCTGTACAGCAGCGAGTTGATCCCGACCACCGAACCACCCTTGC
Organism: Pseudomonas sp. 13B_3.2_Bac1; assembly: GCF_025466205.1. Classification (NCBI taxonomy): domain Bacteria; kingdom Pseudomonadati; phylum Pseudomonadota; class Gammaproteobacteria; order Pseudomonadales; family Pseudomonadaceae; genus Pseudomonas; species Pseudomonas sp. 13B_3.2_Bac1. The sequence goes on along the minus strand of NZ_JANLOG010000079.1, from coordinate 128,871 downwards.
GGTACAGCGCCAGCGCTGGCAATTGCACATGGCCGTCGATCGGTGCGGCAATGATCGCGATGCGCCCGAACGGTGCCAATGCCGCTACCGAGGCCGGCAGCCAGAAACCGGTGGTATCGAAGATCACGTCGGCGCCGCCGCTGTATACCGCGTTGACCTGCGCGCCGAGGTCTTCGGGTTTATCCAGCTGAATCGTCGAATAACCCTGCGCCTGCAACTCCTTGACCTGCTCCGGCCGCCGCGCGGCCGCCAGAATCTGCGCACCCCGCACCTTGGCCAGCGCCAACGCCGCCGTGGCCACCGCACCGCCGCCGATCACCAGCAAACGTGTTTCGCCAGTCACCAGGCTGCGCTCCAGCGCATCCCATGCCGTGGTGTACGGCACGCCGAGGCTGGCAGCCTGGGCGAAACTCAGATGCGCCGGTTTGGCTGCCACTCCAGTGGCCGGCAGTTTGACGAACTGCGCATGGGAGCCATCGGCAAAAAAGCCCAGGTCGCGCCCGGTGCCCCAGACCTCCCGACCGATCAACGCTTGCGGCCCTTGCACCACTACGCCTGCAAAATCACGACCGGGAATCCGCGGCAATGTGGTGTACGGAAAACGCCCGAGCACGTTCTTCACATCGCTGGGGTTCAGACCGGCGGCCTTGATCTCGACCAGCACTTCATCAGCGCCAGGCACCGGGGTCGGCACGTCAACGAAACGCAAGGAAGACAGGTCGCCGGTTTTATCGAATTGCAGTGCTTTCATGAGGACATCCACCAAAGGAAAAAAGGACAGTTCAGGACAGCCAACCGGTGACCAGTTGCCGGCCCATCGGCCACAACTGCTCACCCGCGAGCATGCCCAGCAGCCCCACCAGCGCAATGGCCGGTGGCGCCGGGGAACGGAAATTCAGCGCGCCATAGAGCAGGCCGACACCCAGACCGATGGCCAGCGAAATCAGGTAGTTCATCGAGGAAACTCCGCCGCGTTAAAGGGAATGGGCAGAGTCTAGGGAAGGATGGACAGAGGCGTCGGCCAAGGACTTCTGAATTTCGGCCAAATCCGTGAATTCACTGCTGTCCCCTGTGGGAGCGGGCTTGCTCGCGAAGGCGGCGGGTCAGTCTCTTATTCTTCACAGACATACCGCTTTCGCGAGCAAGCCCGCTCCCACAAGAGTTGCGCTCAGGTGATGGGGAATTGCGAAGGCGCCACACCCAGCTCGCGCCGGAACATGTCACTGAAACTGCTCGGCGAATACCCCAGCTCCCGAGCAATCGCACTCACCGGCACGCCCTGAATCAACTCGGCTACCGCCGTCGCCAGTTGCACCTGCCGCCGCCATTCGGCGAAGCCCATGCCCAGGCTGTCCTTGAACAACCGCGCCAGCGTGCGCACACTCGCCCCGGCATTTTCCGCATGCTGTTCGAAAGGAATGTCCAGCGACGGTGCGGCCATCACCGCCTGGCACAGGTTCATCAGACGCCGGTCGGAATCGTCCGGCAGCGGGATCTTCAGTTGCGAGCGCCGGGCGCGCTTGAGTTCCAGTAGCGCCAGCCCGACCAAGGCCTCGTAATAGGCCGGCTCGCCGCTGTCGCCCTGCTCCACCAGCCCGACGATCAACTCACGCAACAGCCCACCGACCTCGATCACCTGCACGGTCGAATCCAGTGTTGCCGCCAGCAACGGTCGCAGATAAATGTTGCGCATCTGCAAGTCCGACACCACACGAATCCCATGCGGCACCCCGGGCGGCAACCACACCGCCCGCTGCGGCGGCACCACCAGCGCCTCATGCGGCGTCTCGACCCACATCACCCCGCTCATCGCATACAGCAACTGCCCCCAGACATGCTCGTGCGGCTCGATAAACAAGCCACGCGGATACGTGCGCGCCAGCGGCTGCACCGGGACATCGGTATCACTCAAATCAGGGGGTGCGGCGAGGGCCATGGCGAGCAATCATTGGGGGTTGGCGGAGCGGCCATGTTAACCACTGCGCCCATGCGTCGCCAACGATAGATACCGTCGGACAATCCGAGTGAATTTTCCCGGTGCGCGGTGATCCTTCTAATACCACAGGGAGGATTACGGGCTTTATGAACAACGCAAAACTGTTTGTCATCGACTACACCCTTCACGGCACGCCCAAGTCGTTCATTATCCGTTCGGACAAAATGGACAACGCCGAGGCGTGGCACTGGGCAAGCTGCGACGCCGGCGTGGGTCGCATCCCGCGTTTCGGCCGGGAAAAGGTACAAAAGACCAGCAAACCGATGGCGGAGAAATTCGGCGTGGAAAACGTCACATGGCGACCGGCGAGCTAGACTCTCGCCAGGCAATGGGGACTCTTTGGGGGCGTACACAATGACCAGCATCTTCAGCCCGGCACATCTGGATTACGGACTGGACACTCTGTTCGGTCGTATTACCAAAAGCGTGGACTGTCAGGTGGGTCTTGAGGCTGTCGAAGACGATCCGTATAGCTTCGCCCTGCGCGTGCCGGCGCCGTTACCGGAAGATCTCGACCAGGCGAAAACCGTGGTGGTCAGGGTCGACGGTCGACGACTGCAAGGCACGGTACGCCGTACCGTACGGCTGGATGATGAAAGCCTGAAACTGCAAGTGGAGCCTGATTAGGCTCCACTTTTTTTGCGCGGGATTATTTGGGGTGGGCGCAATGGCAGCCTTTGCTTGAACATTCTTCACCGCCCTTGTGGTGGTGCGCGCAGGCCTCGCAGCAGTAGTGTTTGCCGTGTACGGCGTAAGAGTGGTCGCCTTCTTTGATGGTGCATTTGCAGTTGGGGCAGTCGCATTTTCTATCGGGCATGGGGGCAGACTCCTTTTTGGTGGTTGTCTGGGCTTTTGGGATAAGCCGTAAATACCAGTGTAGGAGCTGACGAAGGCTGCGATCTTTTGATTTTGCCTGGGTGCGATTTGGATACTTGGTTTTTGGGTGTATATCCGTTTTTTCGGGTGCTGCGGCTGGCGGTTTCGCTCTTACAGCGAGTCACCTTTTCCAAACGCCGAAAAGGTAACCCAAAAGGCTTTGCCCCGGCGTACGGCACTTCGCTTAGGCTCAGTGTTCCCTCGCTACGGTGCCCATCCGGGGGCATCGCCTCCGGTTTGCTTCGCTGCACCTCCTCTCGATGTATGCGGCTTCGCCGCATGGCGCTGCGCGCCTATCCCCCGGATGAACACCTCCGCTCGGCCTGCCGAAGGGGCAGAAGATCAAAAGCCACATCAAAAGCCAGAGCCAAAGCCAAAGCCAAAGCCAAAGCCAAAGCCAAAGCCAAAGCCAAAGCCAAAGCCAAAGCCAAAGCCAAAGCCAAAGCAGATCAAAAGATCACAGCCTTCGGCAGTTCCTACATGGGATTGGGTGTATTCAGTTGGAGATTGGTCGGCTGACAGGCCGCCTTCGCGAGCAAGCCCGCTCCCACAGTTGAGCCGGGTGCATCAGCAAGAAATTGGTCGGCTGTCAGGCCGCCATCGCCAGCAGGCTGGCTCCTACAATTTAGAGAGCGTGCACCCCCTGCGGCGAAGCCGCCCCACTCAACACAATGAGCGTTAGCTCGAGTAAAGCTTTTGATCTCAGGGCCCGTCGGCAGGCTGAGTGGAGGGGTTTATCCGGGGGTGGGAGCGCAGCGACCGTTTGGCGCAGCCAAACACAGCGAGAGGAGGTGCAGCGAAGCAAACCGTAGGCGCTGCCCCCCGGATGAATCCCGCAGCGAAGGAACCCGAGCCCAGGCGAGGGCCGAACGTCAGGGTAAAGCCTTTTTGGTTACTTTTTCGGCGTCTGGAAAAAGTGACCCGCCGTAAGGGCGGAACCCTAATCAGCCTTCACCAAAAAAAACGGATATACACCCAAAACTCAATCAGAACCGCGAACACTACTCCGATACATAAAGACCAAAGCCAACCCCAGACAAACCATCGCCAACACCCGCGAAGACGAAAGCTCGATCGCCGGATTCCCCAACCAGCCAAAATTGTCGATCAACATCCCCATCCCAAGTTGACCAACAATCACCGCAACAGTCGCCACCGCCGTCCCGACAACAGGCACTGCGCCGACCATGACCATCATGTAAACCACCCCAAACAGCGCCCCGCAGACCTGCCACTTCGGCACATCGAGCAAACTCACCGCATGGGCCGGCTCAAAAAACACAATCAACAACCCGGTGATCACCGCCCCGACGAAAAACGTCAGCAAACTGCTCCGCAACACCCCGACGCTTTCACCGAGCCGTCCATTTATCGCCGCCTGGACACTCAACACCGCGCCCGCCAACACCACCACTGCCAACAAAATAACCAGACTCATCTTCAACCCCGCGCAATCAGAACCAATGCCACCACAATCAACCCCAATGCCAGCCACCGCTCGGCATTGACCTTCTTGCGCGTCGCGCCGAACCAGCCGAAATGGTCGATCAGCACACTCTTGCCGACCTGCCCGGACAAAATCGCGATCATCGTCATCGCAATCCCGATATGCGGGGTCGCCAGGGTCAGCACAACCACATAGATCGGCCCGAGGAGTCCGCCGATCAACTGCCAGCGCGGCAGGTCAGTCAGCGCCGGGCCTTTCTGCGGGCCGGCGAACAACAGCAGCAAAAACAGAATCGCCGAACCCACGCCGAAGATGCTCAAAGTCGCCCACAGATGCCCGACCTGCTCCCCCAACGGCCCCAGCAACCCGGCCTCCACCGACAGGCCCATGCCGGCCAGAATCACCAGCGGCAGCAACAACAGGCGCAACCCCGGCCGGGTCGCCGGCGCCGCCACACTCACTTCTTCCAACGTCTGCATCATCCAAAACCCACGCAAGTAAACGATGGCGCGGATTATCGGCTGGCGCCGCTGTGCGATAAATGGGAGCATCCAGACAATACTTTTGCGCAACTCGCACAGCAGGACGATTCATGCACGGGCTTAACGAACTGGGCTTCAAGGCACTCAGGCTGTTTGTGGCGGTGCTCGATCACGGCAGTTTTTCCGAAGTCGCCCGGCGCGAGGGCGTGGCGCCCTCTTCGATCTCGCGGCAGATCCAGTTGATGGAGCAGGCGCTGAACCAGCAATTGCTCTACCGCCACACCCGCGCCGTGACGCCGACCGAGGCCGGGCGCATGCTCGGCCACCATGCGCGGCTGGTTCTGGTGCAACTGGAAGAAGCCGAGCAGGCGTTGCAGGAACAGCAAAGCGAACCCACCGGGCTGGTGCGGATCAACGCGCCGGTGGTGTTCGGCCAACGCCATCTGACACCGTGGCTCGGTCAGTTGTGCGCGCGCTATCCGAAGCTGCAACTGGACATCCAGCAGACCGACCATTACGTCGATCCGTTGCAGGAAGGCGCCGACCTGCTGTTTCGCATCGGTCCGATGCACGACTCGAGCATGCAGGCGCGGATTCTCGCGCCGCACCGCTTTCAGGTCGCGGCCAGCCCGACTTATCTGAAGCGCCACGGCACACCGCAACACCCGGAAGATCTGGCGCAACACCAGTGCCTGGCCTACAAAGGCGCGACCGGTCAGCAACGCTGGTTTTTCCGGCGGGATCAGGAAGACTGGACGCCCTACTCGGTCAAAGGCCCGATCACCGGCAACCACGCCGACACCCTCACCCAAGCGGCCGAGCAAGGCCTCGGGTTGGTGATGTTTCCGTCATGGCTGATTGGTGAAGCGGTGCGCGAAGGCAGGCTGGTGCCGGTGCTGGGGGACTATCAGGTGTCGAACAGCCTCGAACCGCAGCAGATCGCGGTGCTGTGGCCGGGGAGTCGAAGGTTGTCGGTGAAGGTGCGGACGGTGATTGATTTCTTCGTCGAGTGCTTCGGCGAAGTACCGTACTGGGACAGACCATGAGCCTTGCACAAAACCCAATGTGGGAGCGGGCTTGCTCGCGAAGGCGTCGTGTCAATCAACGATTCTGTATCTGACACACCGCATTCGCGAGCAAGCCCGCTCCCACAAAGTTTTTGCAGCAACCTTAAATACGGAACTGGCCCACCAGTTTGCCCAATCGCTGGCCAAGTTCGGCCAGGCTGCGCGAAGTCTGCGCGCCCAACTGGGTCTCATCCGCCACGCTGTCCACCGCCACCGCGATCTGATGCACGCTGCGGTTGATCTCTTCGGCCACCGCGGTTTGTTCCTCGGCTGCGCTGGCGATCTGCGCGTTCATCGAGTTGATGGTCGCGATCAGGTCAGCCATGGCGTCCAGCGACGCCCCGGCCTGATTGGCCTGCGCCGAGGTGCCATCGCCCGCTTCACTGGAACGGCGCATCGCCTCGACCGCCGACTGCGTGCCGGCCTGCAGGCGATCGATCATGCCCTGAATTTCCTGGGTGCTGATCTGCGTGCGGCTGGCCAGTGCCCGCACTTCGTCCGCCACCACCGCAAAACCGCGCCCGGCCTCCCCGGCGCGTGCCGCTTCAATCGCTGCGTTCAGCGCCAGCAGGTTGGTCTGTTCGGCAATCGAGCGGATCACCCCGAGCACGCCGACAATCGACGACACGTCCTGCTGCAGGCTGTCGAGGGACACGCCGCTGCTGCGAATGTCATCCACCAGCGCATGAATCTGTTTGATGCTGCCAGCCACCACGCGTTTGGCGCTCTGTCCTTCTTCATCGGTCTGCTGCGCGGCGACGGCGGCGTTCTGCGCGCTCTTGGCAACTTCCTGAGCAGCGGCGGACATCTCGTTGATCGCCGTGGCGACCTGATCGGTCTCGTGGCGCTGACGCTCCATCGCCTGATCGGAACGCTGAGCCTGATCGGAAACCTGGGTCACCAGGCCGGTCAGTTGCGTGGTCATCTCGGTGATCTGCCGCACCAGACCGTGGATCTTGTCGACGAAACGGTTGAACGAGCCAGCCAGTTCGCCGAGTTCGTCCTGGCTGGTGATGTTCAGCCGACGGGTCAGATCGCCCTCGCCCGCCGCGATGTCGTCGAGGTTGGCTTTCATCAGGTTCAGCGGGCGCAGAATGGTGTTGGCCAGCAGCATCCCCGCGATGGCAATCACCAACAGCACCACCAGCGCCACACCAACGATGCTGAGGATCACGCCTTCCATGCGCTCCTGCACTTGCGCCTGCACCACCGCGACTTGCGCTTCGATGCCGTCGAGGTTGACCGACGTACCGACCGCCATGTCCCACTTCGCCAGGTACTCGGTGTAACCGAGTTTCGGCACCAGCACGTTGGCATTGCCCGGCAGTGGTGAGCTGTATTGCAGATAGTGGGTGCCGTCCTTCGCCACTTTCACCAGGCCGAGGTTGACGTAGACGCCATTCGGGTCACGGTTGTCCTTGAAACTTTTGCCCACGCCTTCGGGGTCGTTGGCCTTGAACAGGCGCACGGTCTCGGAGTCGTAGCCGAAGAAGTAGCCGTCCTTGCCGTAGCGGATGCCCGACAGCAGCTTGATCGCCTGCGCCCGCGCCGCGTTGTCACCGGGGGCGGCAGCGTCGTACAGCGGCTTGATCGTGGTCATCGCCACGGCGACGTAACTTTGCAGCGTGGCCTTGGCGTCGGCGAGCAAGCGCTCGCGGGTCTGTTCGACTTCGGTGTGCGCCTGTTGCTGGAGAATGAACAGCGTGGTCAGGCTGATGACCAGCGCAAAGAGCAGCACCGGCAGGACGGCAAGGGACAGGACTTTGGCCTTGAGACTCAAGCGCATGGGGGGCTCACTCTTTTGGTTTTATTGGCGTGGTTAAAGGCGTTAACGGCACGCGCAAGCAAAAGTTGAGCGGGGGATTCACCGCATTCCCCTGTGGGAGCGGGCTTGCTCGCGAAGGCGTCGTGTCAGTCAACATTTATGTTTCTGATACACCGCTTTCGCGAGCAAGCCCGCTCCCACAGGTTTCAGCGTTTACAACACCATCGCGGCCACCCAGCCAAACGCCAGCAGCGGCAGGTTGTAGTGCAGGAAGGTCGGGACCACAGTGTCCCAGATGTGGTGATGCTGGCCATCGACGTTCAGCCCGGAGGTCGGGCCCAGTGTCGAGTCCGAGGCCGGCGAGCCGGTGTCGCCCAGCGCCCCGGCGGTGCCGACGATGCACACGATGGCCATCGGGCTGAAGCCCAACTGCACGCACAGTGGCACGAAAATCGCTGCCAGAATCGGCACCGTGGAGAACGACGAGCCGATACCGATGGTTACCATCAGGCCCACCAGCAGCATCAACAGCGCGCCGATCGCCTGACTGTGATCGATCCACGCCGCCGCACTTTCGACCAGCGAGCGCACTTCGCCGGTAGCCTTGAGCACTTCGGCGAAACCCGAGGCGGAGATCATGATGAAGCCGATCATCGCCATCATTTTCATGCCTTCGGTGAACAGGTCATCGGTCTCGCGCCACTTGACGATGCCCGAGGCCGAGAAGATCAGGAACCCGGCCAGTGCGCCGATAATCATCGAATCCAGCAGCAACTGAATGATGAACGCGGCGGCAATCGCCAGACCGGCAATGCCAATGGTCTTCGGGTTGTAGGCGACGCTGACCTGTTCGACCTGCTCAATCTTTTCCAGATCGTAAACGCGCTTTTTCCGATAGCTGAAAAACACCGCCATCAACAGGCCGAAGACCATGCCCAGGGCCGGAATCGCCATGGCGTGCATGACGTTGATCTGGCTGATATCGACCCCGGCCTTGCTGACGTTGGCCAGCAGGATCTGGTTGAGGAAGATGTTGCCGAAACCCACCGGGAACACCATGTACGGGGTGATCAGGCCGAAGGTCATGACGCAGGCGATGAGCCGGCGATCCAGCTGCAACTTGGTCAGTACATAGAGCAGCGGCGGCACCAGCAGCGGGATGAACGCAATGTGGATCGGCAGGATGTTCTGCGAGGCAATCGCCACCACCCACAGCAGGCCGATCAGTAGCCACTTGACGCTGCCGCCGCCGGTCGAGTGTTGGCGGTCGACCATCGCCAGGGCCTTGTCGGCCAGCGCATGGGCCAGTCCGGACTTAGCAATCGCCACGGCGAAAGCGCCGAGCAATGCGTAGGACAACGCCACCGTCGCCCCGCCACCCAGGCCGCTGTTGAACGCCTTGAGTGTGGCGTCGATGCCCAGACCACCGGTCAGGCCACCGACCAACGCACCGACGATCAGGGCGATCACCACGTGCACGCGGGACAGGCTGAGGATCAGCATGACGCCGACCGCAGCAATCACTGCATTCATTTCACTACCTCAAAAACACTGCGATGAAATCATCACCGCCAGACAGGATGAGTCCGCCAACGCTTGACCGGCGGATTTGCAAAGAGGGTCTTATTAGAAGGGCGCGCACTGTGCCGCAGAGTGGCGGCGGTGTCAAAGCGAGCGGCTGAACTGAAATGTAACTGACAATGCAGAACCCGGTGATGCGCAGGAGATCCCTGTGGCGAGGGAGCTTGCTCCCGCTCGGCTGCGCAGCAGTCGCAAACTCGGTAGACGCGTTATGCCTGAATGACCGCATTAGCAGGGTTTGGGGGCGCTACGCACCCCCAGCGGGAGCAAGCTCCCTCGCCACAGGGGCCTAAATGTCACTCAGCTGCGGCAATTGGTCATATTGCGCCTGAACAATAAAGAAAGCCGAAACGCGGCCGTTACAGTGCAAAGTCTCAGATATTTATCGAATAAGGACGTCTCCATGTCGCTCAGACAACTTTCCATTCAATGGAAAATCACCCTGCTCGCCGGCCTGTGCCTGGCGGGCATCGTGACCCTGCTGGTGGGTCTTTCGCTGTATCGCATGGAGCACAGCTCCGAGCTGGTGAAAGCTTCGAGCATGGAGATGCTGACCGAGTCAGCCCAGGCGCGCATTGAATCGCAAGGCGAAGTGCAGGCTGCCGGTATTCGCCAGCAGTTCATGGACGCCTATCAATACGGTCACGGTTTCTCGCGGCAGGTGCTGTTCCTGCGCGAACAGGCCGAGAAGCGCTTCCTCGACGCCTTCGACCTGCGCGAAGACATGACCCGCCAGGTCAAGTCCGCCCTGCAAGCCAACCCGGATCTGCTCGGTCTGTCGCTGGTGTTCGAAGCCAATGCGCTGGACGGCAAAGATGAGCTGTTCGCCGGTCAGGCCGAGCTGGGCAGCAATGACAAGGGCCGCTTCGCCCTGTACTGGTCGCAGCCGACGCCCGGCAAAGTCACCTCGATGGCGCTGCCGGAAAGCGACATGGCCGACACCAGCACCGGCCCCAGCGGTCAGGCCGCCAACGCCTGGTTCACCTGCCCGCGCACCACGCTCAAGCCGTGCGTGATCGAACCGTACTTCTATGTGATCGACGGTCAGAACGTGCTGATGACCAGCATCGTCTTCCCGCTGATGGTCAACGGTAAAGTCATCGCCTCGCTGTCGGTAGACATCAACCTCAACAGCCTGCAAGCGATCAGCCAGGGCGCGAGCAAAAAGCTCTACGACGGCCAGACTGCCGTGAGCATCATCAGCCCCACCGGTCTGCTCGCCGGCTACAGCCCGGATGCGAGCAAACTGAGCAAGCGCCTGGATGCCGTGGATACCGTCAGCGGCGCCGAACTGCTGCGTCAACTCGCCGCCAGCAGCAGCGTCAGCAGCCTGCACAGCAACGGCCAGTTGAAAGTGCTGTCGCCGTTCCAGCCGATCCCCGGCGGTCCGTCGTGGGGCGTATTGCTCGACGTGCCGGAAAAGGTGCTGGTCAGCCGCGCCGAAGCGCTCAAGCAGCAACTCGATGCGAGCAACAACTCCGGCACCCTGATCGAGCTGAGCCTCGGCGTGCTGGCGGCATTGGTCGGCCTGCTGCTGGTGTGGCTGATGGCGCGCAGCGTGACCAAACCGATCCTCGGCGTGGCCCACATGCTCGAAGACATCGCCAGTGGTGAAGGTGATCTGACCCGCCGTTTGGCCTATGACAAGAAAGATGAACTCGGTCAACTGGCCGGCTGGTTCAACAAGTTCCTCGACAAGTTGCAGCCGATCATCGCCGAAGTGAAACGCTCGGTGCAGGACGCGCGCAACACCGCCGACCAGTCCTCGGCCATCGCCACCCAGACCAGCGCCGGCATGGAACAGCAATACCGTCAGGTCGATCAGGTCGCCACTGCGTCCCACGAAATGAGCGCCACCGCGCAGGACGTCGCACGCAGTGCTGCGCAAGCCGCCGAAGCGGCGAAGGACGCCGACCGCGCCACCCGTCAGGGCCTGACCGTGATCGACCGCACCACCGCGAGCATCGACACCCTCGCCGCCGACATGAGCGCGGCGATGGTTCAAGTCGAAGGCCTGGCCGCCAACAGCGAGAAGATCGGCACTGTGCTGGAAACCATCCGCGCCATTGCCGAACAGACCAACCTGCTGGCGCTCAACGCCGCGATCGAAGCCGCCCGCGCCGGTGAAGCCGGGCGCGGTTTTGCCGTGGTCGCCGACGAAGTGCGCAACCTCGCCCGCCGCACCCAAGAGTCGGTGGAAGAAACCCGTCAGGTGATCGAACAACTGCAGACCGGTACTCAGGATGTGGTCGGGTCGATGGGCAACAGCCATCGTCAGGCGCAGGGCAGTGTCGAGCAGGTCGGGCAAGCGGTGACCGCACTGCGCCAGATCGGCGATGCAGTGACGGTGATCAGCGACATGAACCTGCAGATCGCCAGCGCGGCGGAAGAACAGAGCGCGGTGGCCGAGGAGATCAACAACAACGTGGCGACCATTCGCGACGTGACCGAATCGCTGTCCGGGCAGGCCAACGAGTCGGCGCGGGTGAGCCAGTCGCTGAACAGCCTGGCGAATCAGCAGCAGAGTCTGATGGATCAGTTCCGGGTCTGACTGCCCCACCCTACCCTGTAGGAGCTGCCGAAGGCTGCGATCTTTTGATCTTGGTTTTTAATAGATCAAAGTCAAAAGATCGCAGCCTTCGGCAGCTCCTACAGGGGATTTGTGGTGTTGGGAAAATCAGCGTTTAGGCAACTCGATCACCACTTTCAACCCGCCCCACTCACTCTCGCCCAACACCAGCAACCCGCCCCACGTCTCGACGATATCGCGCACAATCCCCAGCCCCAGACCATGCCCGTCAGTCTGCTCGTCGAGCCGCGTGCCACGGCTGAATACCTGAGTGCGTTGCTCTTCGGGAATCCCCGGCCCGTCATCTTCAACGCTCAGGGCGTAGCCGTCAGTACGTTCGATCACACTCAGACGCACCTCGGCATCCGCCCACTTGCAGGCGTTGTCCAGCAAGTTGCCGAGCAGTTCCAGCAAGTCCTCGCGATCCCACGGCAGTTGCAGCCCCGGCGGCGCGACGTAGCTCAGCGCCAGATGCTCGCCGTGGATCATGTTCAGCGTCGCCAGCAGGCCCGGCAATTCCGCGTCACAGTCGAACAACGCACCCGGCAGCGCATCACCGGACAACCGCGCGCGATTGAGTTCGCGATTGAGCCGCTGTTGCACCTGCTCCAGTTGTTCCTTGAGGATCTTGCCCAGCTCCGGATGGGCATCGAGTTTTTCGCTCGATGCCAGACTGAGCAGTACCGCCAACGGCGTTTTCAGCGCATGCCCCAGATTGCCCAGTGCATTGCGTGAACGCTTGAGGCTGTCCTCGGTGTGCGCCAGCAAATGGTTGATCTGTGCCACTAGCGGCTCCAGCTCGACCGGCACCTGATCGTCCAGTTGCGAACGCTGGCCCTGTTGCAACTGGGCGATCTGCTCGCGCGCCCGTTCAAGTGGCTTCAACGCGCGGCGCACCGTCAGCCGTTGCAGGAGCAGAATCAGCAGTAACCCGGCCAGCCCCAGGCCGAGACCGATCTGGCGCATGCGCTGGAAACTCTCGCGCACCGGGGTGTAATCCTGGGCGACGCTGATCGAGATCGACTGCCCCAGACGTCGATAGTCCGAGCGCAATACCAGCAACTGCTGACCGTCCGGCCCCAGTTGCAGGTTGCTGTGCAAACCGGGGTGTTCCAGCAGCGGCAGATCCTGATCCCACAGCGAACGCGAGCGCCAGTGGCTGTCGGCAAAATCGATGCGGAAGTAATGTCCGGAAAACGGCCGCTGATAGGCCGGCGACAGGTGCCGCTCATCCAGCTGCAACCCCTGCGGGCCTCGCACCAGCGCCACCAGCAGGCTTTCGCTGTCGTTGCGCAGTCCGGCTTCGAGATAGCGCTGCAAACCGACTTCGAACAACCACAGACTGGTTTGCGCCAGCACCAGACCGACGATCACCATCACACTGATCAAGCCCAGGCTCAAACGGCGCTGGATCGACCTCACGAAGCTTGCCCGCCGAACAGGTAACCCTGGCCGCGACGGGTTTCGATCACGGCTTTACCAAGCTTGCGCCGCAGGTGGTTGACGTGAACTTCGAGGACGTTGGAATCACGCTCGGTCTCGCCGTCGTAGAGGTGCTCGGCGAGGTGGGTCTTCGACAGGATCTGTTCCGGGTGCAGCATGAAATAACGTAGCAGACGGAATTCGGCGGCAGTCAGCTGAATCTCGCTGCCGTCGCGGATCACGCACTGGCGACCTTCATCCAGATGCAGGCCGGCGGCTTTCAGCGTCGGCTGATTGGCCTGGCCCTTGGAGCGACGCAGCAACGACTGCACCCGCAAATGCAGCTCTTCGGGATGGAACGGTTTGGTCAGGTAATCATCGGCACCGGCCTTCAGGCCTTCGATGCGCTCGGCCCAGGAATCGCGGGCGGTGAGGATCAGCACCGGGGTCGACAGGCCCCCGGCGCGCCATTGCGCCAGCACCTCCAATCCCGGAACGCCGGGCAGGCCGAGGTCGAGAATGATCAGGTCATAGGGCTCGCTGCTGCCCTGATAAACCGCATCGCGCCCGTCCGCCAGCCAGTCCACCGCGTAGCCTTGGCGCTGCAGGCCAGCGATCAGTTCGTCGGCGAGCGGCACGTGGTCTTCCACCAGAAGCAAACGCATCGGTCAATCTTCCTTGTCTTTGAGTAATTGGCCGGAATCGGCTTTCAGGTGCAGTTCGCGCGCCACGCCCTCGACCGTCAGCAACTCGACTTCATAAACATAGACGTCGTGCTTTTCCTCCAGCTCGACTTCCAGCAGTTTCGCTCCGGGGTAGCGATCCAGTGCCTGTTGCAGCACCTGTTCCAGCGGCAGGATCACCCCCTGCTGACGCAGACGCAGTGCTTCATCGGGGCCAAGATCACGGGCCACCGCCACCGAGCAGAATGCCAATAGCACCAGGGCCAGTCGGCTGCCGGTGCGTGGCTGTAACAAATACGGCTTCATTAAGTATCCTGATGATCCTTGAGCACTTGCCCACTGACCGCGTCCAGTTCCAGGTCCCACTCCAGCCCTTGCGGGTCACGCATTTCGATCTGGTAGATGTACTTGCCGTACTGCTCTTCCAGCTCGGTATCGGTGATGGTCGAACCCGGGTGTCTGGTCAGCGCCGTGGCGTTGAGCTTCTCGAAGGACACGATAGTACCAGCGTCGCGCAGGCGCAGGGCTTCATCGGGTCCAAGATCGCGGGCGTGGGCGAGGCTGGCGGTCAGGCCGATGATCGCGGCGATGGACAGGGCAGTCAGGGTTTTCATGGGTGTCTCCGTATTTTTATGTGCAGCTACGGTGGGCACCTTAGCGGGATGAACTTAACTGAAACTGAATTGCCATCATTGCCCCTGGCACCAACCTCATTTGCAGATTCATGCAAAACCCTGTGGGAGCGGGCTTGCTCGCGAATGCGGTGGGTCAGCAATAATGATGGCGACTGACACACCGCATTCGCGAGCAAGCCCGCTCCCACAGGGTCAAGTAGTGCGCCTATAATCCAAAGCTTGCTAACGATCGAGACCGGTATGACCGCCATCCACATCAAGTTCCCAGCCCTCACCCTCAAGGCCGGCCCTCGGGCCATGGCACGCATTCGTGCCCAAGGGCTGAACGCCGCTGACGTCGGCACCCTGCCCGGTGCGGCCGGCGGGCCGAAGGCATTGGGGATTCAGGGGCTTGATCTGGCGTTGTTCGGCGAATGGCTGCCGAGCGCGCCGCGCGAGCGCTCGCTGATCGGTGCGTCGGTCGGCTCCTGGCGCTTCGCCAGCGCCTGCCTGCCGGATGCCGCCGAAGGCATTCGCCGCCTCGGCCATTTGTATGCCGAGCAGAACTTCAACAAAGGCGTGACCATGGCCGAGATCAGCGCGAGCTCGCAGCGCATGCTCAATGACCTGCTTGACGGCCGCGACGCCAGCATCCTCAACAATGCCGACTACCGCCTGAACATCATGGTGGTCAAAAGCCACGGACGCCTGGCCGACGATCATCGTGGCCGCCTCGGCCTGGCGCTGGGTTCGGTAATCGCCGATAACCTGCGCGGTCGCGCGCGCCTGTCGCGACACTTCGAACGGCTGATCATTCACGATCCGCGCCTCGCCCCGCCGGTCAATGCGCTGCACGACTTCCCGTCGCGCTTCGTCGCCCTCAATGCCGGCAACCTGCGCCAGGCGCTGCTAGCCTCGGGGTCGATCCCGATGGTCATGGAAGGCGTGCGCGACCTGCCGGGTGCCGGTGCCGGCACCTTCCGCGATGGCGGGCTGCTCGACTATCACCTCGACCTGCCCTACAGCGGCGACGGCATCGTGCTCTATCCGCACTTCACCGACCGGGTGATTCCGGGCTGGTTCGACAAGACTCTGCCTTGGCGCAAGGCCTCGGTCGAGCGCTTGCAGGACGTGCTGTTACTGGCACCGTCGAAGGAATATCTGGCGCGCCTGCCCTACGGCAAACTGCCGGATCGTAACGACTTCAAGCGCTTCATGGGCGATGCGCCGAGCCGCCAAAAGTACTGGCACGCGGCGATGGACGAAAGCCGCCGCCTCGGCGACGAGTTTCTTGAACTGGCTGCCAACGGTCGCCTCGCCGAGCGCTTGCTGACCCTTTAGTCAGTGTTTTCCCGCATCGCCAAACACAAGCTGGTAAACTCGCCGCCTGCCCGAATCGCTGCGGCGAACGCCACCTGAACAGAGCCGAAAATACTGTGGAAATCTTCAAGGAATTTACTTTCGAATCCGCCCACCGCCTGCCGCACGTACCGGACGGCCACAAGTGCGGGCGCCTGCACGGTCACTCGTTCAAGGTGGCGATTCACCTGAGCGGCGACCTCGATCCGCACACCGGCTGGATCCGCGATTTCTCCGAGATCAAGGCGATTTTCAAGCCGCTGTACGAGCGTCTGGATCACAACTACCTGAACGACATTCCCGGCCTGGAAAACCCGACCAGCGAAGTCCTGGCCAAATTCATCTGGAATGAAATGAAGCCCCTGCTGCCGGAACTCAGCGCGATCCGCATTCACGAGACCTGCACCAGCGGTTGCATTTATCGCGGTGAGTGATTCAACACAATCCCCCCTGTAGGAGTGAGCCTGCTCGCGATAGCGGTTTGTCAGACACATTGATTTCAGATGTGCCGATGCCATCGCGAGCAGGCTCACTCCTACAAAGGACTGGTGTTTTGTCAGGAAAATAGAGAACAGCCCCCCGAGGCTGTTTTTTTATGCCTATGCTTTTTGGCTTCCCGCGACATCCCCGACATCTGCCCCCAACACAGTTCAAAACTGTGGGAGCGGGCTTGCTCGCGAAAGCGGTGTATCAGTCGCCATCTGCATTGGCTGATCGGGCGCATTCGCGAGCAAGCCCGCTCCCACATTGGGCCTGTATGTGTTCTGGTGCACTGCTTTCGCCCCGAAATCCCTGACTCAGCTATACATAATCCGCATAACGGTCTTTGGCACGACCACTGCAACCCACCCCGCGTCTCCCCAATCCAGCAAGGAACGCCCCATGACGCAGAACGATCCCGGCAACGACTACCCCCTCAGCGAAGTCCCGATGCATGCACGCAAAGGCCTGGCCTCAACCGCTATGGTGCTGCTCGGTTTCACCTTCTTCACCGCCACCATGTTTGCCGGCGGCAAGCTCGGCGTCGCGTTCAGTTTTGGCGAGATGCTCGCGGTAATCATCATCGGCAATCTGCTGCTCGGGCTCTACGCGGCAGGGCTGGGTTACATCGCGTTCAAAAGTGGCCTGAATTCGGTACTGATGGGCCGTTTCTGTTTCGGCGAGGTCGGCAGCAAGCTCAGCGACCTGATCCTCGGTTTCACCCAGATCGGCTGGTACGCCTGGGGCACTGCGACCGCCGCCGTGGTGCTCGGCAAATACTTCGATCTTGATGAGGGCACGGTGCTCGGCCTGATGGTGCTGTTCGGCCTGGTGTTCTGCGCCACGGCGTATGTCGGTTATCGCGGCCTGGAGATCCTGTCGTACATCGCAGTGCCAGCGATGATGTTGCTGCTGATGCTGTCGATGTGGGTGGCGACGGTGAAAGTTGGCGGCTTCGATGGTTTGCTGGCCGTGGTGCCGAGCGGTTCGCTGGACTGGTCGACCGCGATCACGCTGGTGTTCGGCACTTTCGTCAGCGGCGCGACCCAGGCGACCAACTGGACACGCTTCTCGCGGTCGGCACGGGTTGCCGTGCTGGCGAGCCTGATCGGTTTTTTCATCGGCAATGGCCTGATGGTGCTGATCGGTGCCTACGGCGCAATCGTCTATCAGCAGCCGGACGTGGTTGAAGTGTTGCTGCTGCAAGGTTTCGCCATGGCCGCGATGGCCATGCTGTTGCTGAATATCTGGAGCACCCAGGACAACACCATCTACAACTTCGCCGTCGCCGGCTGCAACCTGCTGCGCACCGGGCGGCGCAAAACCGTGACCCTGGCGGGCGCGGTGATCGGCACCCTGCTCGCCCTGCTGGGCATGTACGACATGCTGGTGCCGTACCTGATTCTGTTGGGTACGGTAATTCCGCCGATTGGCGGGGTGATCATGGCCGACTTTTTCTTCCGTTGGCGCGGGCGCTATCCGCGTCTGGCCGACGCACGGCTGCCGGCGTTCAACTGGCCGGGGCTGGGGGCTTACGCGGTCGGCACACTCGCTGCGTTCCACTCGCCGTGGGTTGCGCCGCTGGTAGGGATTGCTGCCGCCGCGCTAACGTATGTCATCGTCACCGGCCTGCTCGGCGCCCGTCGCGCCGCCGTGCCATTACAAGACCTATAAGAAGGATTCGCCTGATGCACATCATCAACGCCCGACTGCGCAACCAGGAAGGTTTGCACGAATTGCACCTGGAAGACGGTCTGATCCGCAGTATCGGTCGCCAGACCGAAGCTCCGACCCTCAACCCCGGCGACCTCGACGCCGGCGGCAATCTGGTGGTGCCGCCCTTCGTCGAGCCGCACATCCACCTCGACGCCACGCTGACGGCCGGCGAGCCACGCTGGAACATGAGCGGCACGCTGTTCGAGGGCATCGAGTGCTGGGGAGAGCGCAAGGACACCATCACCGAAGAAGACACCAAGACCCGCGCCAAGAAAACCATTCAGGCCTTGGCCGCCCACGGCATCCAGCACGTGCGCACCCACGTCGACGTCACCGATCCGCAGCTCACCGCGCTCAAGGCGATGCTCGAAGTGCGCGAAGAATCCCGGCATCTGATCGACCTGCAAATCGTCGCGTTCCCGCAGGAAGGCATCGAGTCGTACCGCAACGGTCGCGAGCTGATGGAAGAAGCGATTCGCATGGGCGCCGATGTGGTCGGCGGCATTCCGCATTTCGAGTACACCCGTGATCAGGGCGTCAGTTCGGTGAAGTTTCTGATGGACCTGGCCGAACGCACCGGGTGTCTGGTTGACGTGCATTGCGACGAGACCGACGACCCGCACTCACGCTTTCTCGAAGTGCTCGCCGAAGAGGCACGCAGTCGCGACATGGGCGCGCGGGTCACGGCCAGCCACACCACGGCGATGGGTTCTTACGACAACGCTTACTGCGCCAAACTGTTCCGCCTGCTCGGCCATTCCGGGATCAGTTTCGTCTCCTGCCCGACCGAAAGCATTCACCTGCAGGGGCGCTTCGACAACTTCCCGAAACGCCGGGGCGTGACCCGGGTCAACGAGTTGCTTGAAGCCGGGATGAACGTGTGTTTCGGCCAGGACTCGATCGTCGATCCGTGGTATCCGCTGGGCAACGGCAACATCCTGCGCGTGCTTGAGGCCGGGTTGCACATCTGCCATATGCTCGGTTATCGCAACCTGCAGAACGCGCTGGATCTGGTCACCGATAACAGCGCCAAAGCCATGCATCTGGGCGAGCGTTACGGCCTGGAACAAGGACGCCCGGCCAACCTGCTGATTCTGTCGGCGGACAG
The DNA here is from genome assembly GCF_025466205.1 of Pseudomonas sp. 13B_3.2_Bac1. NCBI lineage: Bacteria > Pseudomonadati > Pseudomonadota > Gammaproteobacteria > Pseudomonadales > Pseudomonadaceae > Pseudomonas > Pseudomonas sp. 13B_3.2_Bac1. The sequence goes on along the minus strand of NZ_JANLOG010000079.1, from coordinate 109,706 downwards.
CGATTACGAAATGATCCGCAGCCAGGGCCTGCCGCTGTATTCGATTCGCGGCGGCAAGGTGTTGATGAAACGGCAAATGGCGGTGGTGGAGTTCGTCTAAGGTGTAGAGATCGGTGTCATTTCGATGCCGATCCATCCTTATGATGTCGTCCTTTCATGCCGTAGTTCGCGAAGTTGAACAGCCGCCATCCTCACGTTGCTTGAGGACATGCCATGCAACCGAAAACCGCTAACGCTCCCATGCTCACGCTATACAACGAAGGTCGTCAGACTTTCATCGACCTTGTTCCCGACGGCGGCGCCCGCCTCGATGCACTGTTTCATACAGTCCCCACGCTGGCTGAACTGGCAGTGGGTGTGGTGTACGGGCATCTGCACGCTCGGCCGGGCCTTGATCCACGCCTGCGTGAAGCGGTTTCATTTGCTGCAATCGTTGCGTCGGGCATGGTCGGGCCACCGCTGAGCGTACATTTCAAAACCGGAATGGCGGCGGGTCTGGCGCCTGGGGAAATCACCGAAGTGTTGTTGCAGGCTTCAGCCTTTGCCGGCTTCCCCCGTGCTGTGAGTGCTGCGGATCAACTCAATCATCTGTTCGAGGATGCCGGACTGACTTCGCCACCGCCCCCCACTCCCCGGGAAGTGGCGCTGCAGTTTTGTGATCAGGTTCGTGCGGGACATCCACCGATTCCTGTCAGCACTGCGCTGAAGCGCCAGTTGCGTCAGGCCGACACACTGACATTGCAAGCGTGCTCGGCACAGACAGTGATCATCGAGTGCTTCCAAGCGGACGAGGTCACGCCGCAAGCAATCCTGCACCTGATGGTGCAAGGTGATCAGGCGACGAGAGTGACGCTTTTTGCTCCCCGCTGAACGCAGAAACTGATGCAGGTTTGAGCGCTGTTTCAGGCGCCAAATGCATTGCCTGAACCACCGCCTTCGCGGGCAAGCCCGCTCCCACAGGGTTCTGCACAGAACGGGCATTTGTGAACACCGGTCATCCAATGTGGGAGCGAGCTTGCTCGCGAAGGCTGCGTATCAGTCGCCATATTCATTGGCTGATATACCGCATTCGCGAGCAAGCTCGCTCCCACAGGTTAGGATGTCGACTGCACTTCCCCAAGACCTGCGATCGAACCTCGACGCGCGATCACTGTCATTCGGGGACGCGACGTTTTTTGCCAAGGATCGATATGACCAGCCTCAACCCCCAAGACACCCTCGTCCCCGGACGCCTGCAACAGATGTCGACGCGCATCGCCTTTTTCATCGCCGGCCTCGGGATTGCCGCGTGGGCGCCGCTGGTGCCGTACGCCAAGGCCCGCGCCGGACTCGATGAAGGCACGCTGGGCCTGTTGCTGTTGTGCCTGGGAGTCGGCTCGATTCTGGCGATGCCGCTTGCGGGGATTCTCGCCACGCGCTTCGGCTGCCGCAAAGTCGCCACCGGCGGCACCCTGCTGATTTGCGCGGCCCTGCCATTGCTGGCAACGGTGTCGTCGATACCGGCGCTGATCGCCACGTTGTTCATGTTCGGCGCCGGTTTGGGCACGGTGGATTCGACCGTCAACCTGCAAGCGGTGATCGTCGAACGGGCCAGCGGCAAGCACATGATGTCCGGGTTTCATGGCCTGTTCAGCCTCGGCGGGATCGTCGGCGCGGCCGGTGTCAGCGCCCTGCTCGGCCTCGGGCTGACACCGCTGGCAGCGATGCTGGTGGTGGTGGCGGTGTTGATCGGCGCACTGTTCAAAGCGGTGCCGCACATGTTGCCCTACGGCAGTGAAAGCTCCGGGCCGGCGTTCGCCATTCCCCACGGTATCGTGCTGTTCATCGGCGGGATGTGTTTCATCGTGTTCCTCACCGAAGGCGCAGCGCTCGACTGGAGCGCGGTGTTCCTCGCGCAGGAACGCGGGATCGACACGGCGTATGCAGGACTCGGTTACGCGGCGTTTGCCCTGACCATGACGGCCGGACGTCTGATGGGTGACCGGATTGTCCGGCGTCTAGGCGCCACGCGGATCATTCTGTTTGGCGGTCTGCTGGCAGCGGCAGGCCTGTTTCTGGCGACCTTCGCCCCGAGCTGGGAAGCCGCGCTGCTGGGTTATGCGCTGGTCGGCGCCGGCTGTTCGAACATTGTGCCGGTGCTGTACACGGCGGTGGGCAAGCAAACCGTGATGCCGGAAAGCATCGCGGTGCCGGCGATCACCACACTGGGTTATGCGGGGATTCTGGCGGGGCCGGCGGTGATCGGCTTTGTCGCGCATGCCAGCAGTTTGAGTTTTGCCTTCGGCTTGATGGCGCTGCTGTTGGTGGCAGTAGCCATTGGCGGCAAAGTCCTCAAGGTCTGAACACCCATCATTGTGGCGAGGGAGCTTGCTCCCGCCGGGTTGCGAAGCGACCCCAAAAAATCGGGCCTGCTGCGCAGTCCAGCGGGAGCAAGCTCCCTCGCCACAGGGTCAGGCGTCATTAGAAACCGACGCTGGCCTGTACAAAGAACGTCCGCGGTGCGCCCACATACATTCCCGAATTGTTGTCGCTGGAACGGGTGAAATACTGCTTGTCGAAGACATTTTTCACCCCGGCGCCGAGCTTCAGGTTCGACACCTGCGGCCCGAAGTCGTACCCGCCGCGCACGTTCCAGGTCACGTAACCCGGGATGTCGCCGTACTGCCCGTCAGCCGTGCCTTCGGTGATGTAGTTGCCGTTGAAGCTGCCATCGGCGTTGACCCCAGTGCCCGGCGAGCGCTGTTTCGATTGGGCGAAACCGTCGATGTTGTACGTCCAGCGATTGATGTCGTAACGCAAGCCCACGGTCGCCACCTGCCGCGAATAGAACGGCAGATCACGGCCCTTGAAGCCCGGAATCTCGCCTTCGTAGGTGGCGCGGGTGTAGGTGAAACCGGCGTTGGCGGTCAGGCCGTCCAGACGCGGATCGAGCGCCGCCATGTCGTAATGTACCGACGCTTCGATGCCTTGGTGCTTGGTCGCGCCAAGGTTGGTCCAGCCGACATCGTTGCTGATGTATTGCAACTCGTCATCGAAGTCGATGTAGAACAGCGTCACTTCCCCGCCCCACACGTCATCGTTGTAGCGCGTGCCGATTTCGTAGGTCTTGGCCTTTTCCGGCTCCAGACCGTTGGCGGTCTGGTCACCCGAGCCGCCCTGACCGAGCTGGAAATACTGCAGGCTGCCGAACGAAGTTTCGTAGTTGGCGAACAGTTTCCACGCGTCCGACAGGTGATACATCACGCTCAGCGCCGGCAGCGGTTCGTTGCTTTCGATGCTGCGGTTTTTCTCCGGCACGCGTTTACCCGAGGTGTCGAGTACGGCGCGGTCGTGCCAGTCGGTGCTGATGTGCTCGAAGCGAATGCCCGGGGTGATGGTCCAGTTGCCGACGTCGATCTTGTTGTCGACATACACCGAGTTGGCCTCGGTGCCACCGGTGCGGTCCTGGAACACATGGCCGTCGGACGTCGGGGTGACCACCGGCTGATTGTTGACCAGCGCCAGACGGCTCGACTGCTCGTGCATCGCCTCTTTCAGGTAGCGATAACCGACGCTGACTTCCTGAGTGGTCGGGCCGACATCAAACACCCGCGACACACGCGGCTCGACACCGAGGGTGTAGTAGGAACGCGGGTACGAGTTGAGGGTTTTCTGGTCGCGCGCGGCGATGGTGCTGCCGCGAAAGCTGTCGGTGTAGTAGGTGAGGATTTCTGCCTGGGTGCGCTCGTCGATCTGGCGAATCCACTTGAACGACACGTCCTTGCGCCGCCCGCTGAAATTGTCGTAATCGCGCACCGAATCATACGGTTTGTCGTCGTACTGCTTTTGCGTCAGGCCGCCGGGCATGTCGGCACTGGCGTCGTAGTAATGGAAGTTGAGGCTGAAATCGTCCTGATCGGTCGGCGCCCAATGGGTCTTGAGCAGCACGTCGTCGATGTCGTTGTCGTTGTTGCGCTCGCGGTAACCGTTGCCGTTGACCCCGGAATACAACAGCGCCACGCCCATGCCGTTGTCGGCAGTGCCGCCGAGGAACGCCGTGTCGATGTGCTTCCAGCCGCCGTAACGGGTGGTCTCCAGCGTGGTGCCGATTTCCCCGGTGGCTTTTTCCGGAATGGCGCGGGTGACGAAGTTGATCACCCCGCCGACGTTCTGTGGGCCGTAACGCACGGAACCGGCGCCGCGTACCACGTCGATGCTGTCGAGGTTGCCCGAGGAGATCGGCGCCATCGACAGTTGTGGCTGGCCGTACGGTGCGAACGCGGCGGGCACGCCGTCAATCAGCACCGTGGAGCGTGGCGACAAGCGTGAAGTCAGGCCACGCACGCCAACGTTCAACGCGATGTCGCTGCCGCCGGTGCCGTTGGAGTCCTGCACCTGCACACCGGGCACGCGCTTGAGCACGTCACTGACGTTCATCGCGCCCTGCTCGACCATGGCTTCGCGGCGGATCACCGTGCGTGCGCCCGGGTGGTTCTGCACCACGGCGGCATCGGCGTCGCCGAGCCAGTCGCCGACCACTTTGATGTCGGTCACGCCCAGTTCCAGTGGGCCATTGCTGGCGGCAGTTGCGGCCGGCGACAGGGTCACCGAGCCTTCGTTGATCTGATAGTCCAGGCCGCTGCCCTGCAACAATTGGCGCAACGCCTGCTCGGGAGAAATGTCGCCATCGACCGCCGGAGCCTGTTTGCCGGCGACCAGATCCGGGCTGAAAAACACCTGCAGCGAGGTTTGCTGGCCCAGCTCGCTCAGGGCCTGGCCCAACGGCTGGGCGCGGATGTGAATGGCCTCGGCGGCATAGGCCAGCGGCATCGCCGCATTGACCGCCAGCGCGAGGGCCAGCGGCAACCAAGGGGATTTTTTGTTGTTGGCTGAGGTGTTTTTCACGTCGAACGTAGTCCTGTGGATCGCAAGAGTGTGCGTCTGTTAATGCAAACCAGTTGCAGTTGAACAGGAAGACGATGAACTCGAAAAAAACCTGAATTTTATTTTGAAATTATTTCCTGACTGCCATCGGCCAGGGTGCGGACGGCCACCGGCAGGATGTTTGGCAGGGCCTTGAGCAAGGCGTCGGTGTTGTCGGATTTGAACACGCTGGTCAGGCGCAGACCGGCCACGGCCGGGTTGCTGACCGTCAGTGGCTTGTCGCGATAACGCGAAACTTCCGCCGCCACTTCGCTGAGACTGGCGTTGTTGAACACCAGTTTGCCGCTGCGCCAGGCCGTCAGTTCGGCGGGCTTGACCGCATACGCGGCAGCGACTTTGCCCTCGGCATCGACATGGGTGCCGAGGCCTGCGGTCAGGTTGATGAACTCGTTGTCCGGCGTATTGCGCCCCTGCACCTTGACCGTGCCCTGCTCCACCGCGACCCGGGTTTGCGTGACATCGCGGCGCACATCGAAACGCGTGCCGGTGACCGTGACCTTGCCACTACCGGCCTCGACCACGAACGGGCGCCCGGTGTCGTGCTGAACGCTGAACATCGCCTCGCCTTCACTCAATTCGATCAGCCGCCGATCCTTCTCATAGCGCACCTGCAGACGGCTGCGGCTGTTGAGGTCGATTACCGATCCGTCCGGCAGCGCCACATGCTTGCGCTCACCCAGCGCCGTCGCGAACTCGGCGCTATAACCGTCAGGGTGATTCAAGCCACTGAACAAACCGAGGCCGAGCGCCACTGCCAGCACACTGGCCGCCACGGCATAGCGCACCAGTGGGCGACGTTCGCGACGGCTCGGCGGGGTTTCAACGAGGGCCTTGAGGCGCGGCGCCGGCAGCAGATCCGCCGCCGTCCACAAGCCTTGCAGCAACTGGAATTCGTCACGGTGTTGCGGATGCTGGTTCAGCCAGACGTCGAAGCGCTGCTGTTCGTCGGCACTGATCAGTGGCTCCTGCAAACGCACAAACCAGCGTGCTGCCTCATCACGCACCGTTGTTTGCCCGCACGCGCAATCACGGGTATCCATCATGGAATGTCCTGTCGGGCTGGGGATGAAAAGCAGCGGCCGCTCATGACTGCATGCCGTCGAGGCGATCGCGCAAGTGGCGCAGGGTGCGGATCATATACTTTTCGACCATATTTCTGGACAGCCCCAGGCGCTCAGCGATTTCCGCCTGGGTCAGGCCTTCGATCTTCTGCCAGACGAAAATCTTCCGGCAGTTGAGCGGCAATTCCTGCAGCGCCCGTTCGATGGAGTCGGCCAGCTGGATCGCCTGCATGTAATGCTCCGGGTCGCCGGTGGACGACACACTGTGATCGATCGCCTGCGACTCCATGGCTTCCCGCCGATCCTCACGCCGATAACCGTCGACCGCGATGTTGCGGGCGGTCTGGTGCAAATACGCACGTGGCTGCTGCACCGCTGCCGAATCGGATTCGAGCACCCGCACAAAGGTGTCATGCGCCAAGTCCTCGGCCTGCGCGCGATTGCGCAGACGCCGGGTCCAGGTGCCGATCAACTCTTCGTAATGCTCGAAAAAGCCGGGTCTGCGGGGCAGCATGGGGTTCATGGCAGCGTGTGGTGGAAAGGGGCGTGAATAGTAATGCTTCCTATTAAGCCCGGCAATTCATTCCTTGGAGACCCGATCCGCCGTTCATCTCCAGGTCATCGTGCTTTTGCAATCACCTCACTCATGTATTGATGCAGATCGCGAAAATCCTGAACGCTCCAGGCGTGCGGCGCGATCTTCACGCCGTTGTCCTGCAAGGTTTTTGGAATCAGGTTTCCATTGGGACGAAGGATGATCGAGGACACGATGACGCCCGGATAATCCCTAAGGCGTTTCTTGAAGGTGGCTGTTGTCAGGTCAGGCGTTGGCGGATTGCTTTTATTGGCCAATGGCCCGGTTGCCTTGATATCGGCGCCGTGGCACACAGCACATCGCTGGACATACAGATTTTTGCCGTTGGCATTTTCCGCAACGGACAGGGAGGTCTGAATGACTGATAACAGAGCGAATAAGGTGACGAGGGTTGTTTTCATTTTTATAGAGGGTCAGAGGCTGAAACGGACGGCGCACAGCTAAGCACACATCAGGAAGCCAATTTCCACGTATCGAGAAATTGCCGGGCAGCGACCCACGTCGTCGAGTTTTTCGCAGCCGTCCCGCCTATTGTGTAAAATGCCGCCCGGGTGCCACCGCAACAACGCGGCAGGGCAGGTTTAATTCAGCGCAGGTCGGGCCGCCGCGCGGAGTTGCCGTGCCTATGAGCCACGATCCGTCACGCCTGCATGCTGCCCCTGCCCGCCAGGAGTCGCCTTCTGCGCTGGCCTTTCTCTCCCGATTCTTCGCCGCCGAGTCCGCCGGTGGTCTGATCCTGATGGCCGCGGCCCTCGCCGCACTGTTGGTCGCCAACTCGCCTTGGGCGGCCACGTATTTCTCTACCCTGCATATCAAAGTCGCTGGCTTGTCGATCGAGCACTGGGTGAACGATGGCCTGATGGCGATCTTCTTCATGCTGGTGGGCCTGGAGATCAAGCGCGAAATGCTCGCCGGTCAATTGTCGACTTGGGGTCAGCGTGCGCTGCCGGGTTTCGCCGCTTTGGGCGGGATGCTGGTGCCAGCCTTGATCTACGTCGCAATCAACTGGGGCAATCCGCAGACCCTCAGCGGTTGGGCGATCCCCGCGGCCACCGACATTGCTTTCGCTTTAGGCGTGCTGTCGCTGCTGGGCAAACGGGTGCCCGTGTCGCTGAAAATCTTCCTGTCGGCGCTGGCCATCCTCGATGACCTGGGCGCGGTGGTGATCATTGCGATTTTCTACACCAGCGGCCTGTCGATAAGCATGCTGCTGGCCTCGTTGGCGGTGATTGCACTGCTGGTGATCCTCAACCGCTGCGGTGTCAGAAAGCTTTGGCCATACCTGATCGCCGGCGCCTTCCTGTGGTTCTTCATGCTGCAATCGGGGATCCACGCGACCCTCGCCGGGGTGATTCTGGCCCTGTGCATTCCGCTGGGTAACCCGGAAGACGAGCACAACTCGCCACTGCTGTACCTCGAAGAAAAAATGCACCCGTGGGTGGCCTTCGCCGTGGTGCCGATTTTCGGTTTCGCCAACGCTGGCGTGTCATTGACCGGCATTTCTCCGAGCAACCTGCTTGAGCCGGTGCCGCTGGGCGTGGCGCTCGGGCTGTTGTTCGGCAAGCAGATCGGCATCCTCGGCCTCGGCGCCCTGGCGATTCGCAGTGGTCTGGCGCAGCTGCCGCAAGGCGCGAGCTGGCTGCAGCTGTACGGCGTCGCCCTGCTCTGCGGGATCGGCTTCACCATGAGCCTGTTCATCGGCGCACTGGCGTTCCCGGGCGCAGCGCACCTGGTCGATTCGGTGAAGGTGGGTGTGTTGCTGGGTTCGATTTTGTCCGCGCTGCTGGCGGTGGTCGTGCTGATGAGCGCTGGCAAGGCGAAGGCTTCGAACTAACCCTATGCAGCATGCAGTCTCAGTCAACTCGCGTTGACTGAGACTGAGGCGACTTGGGAGCAGCCGAGCTACGCAATCTGCAACTGTTGCGCCCCTACGATTCTGGATTCCTCAAGACATTGCGCCCGCGAAAGATCCCGCTCGCTGTGCAAATCAGTCTTTATGCACCTCAAACTTCGTCGCAAAACTGCCCATCGAAATTCACTAAAATTACCCGGACCACTGCATTTGTCTCCCCGCCACCATTGATCGTACAGGTAACACGCGCCGATCCATGTTTGATTGGCTTGATATGCGTTAACCACTGACCAATGGTTTCGTCAACACCATTGGAGATGTCAGCCTCAGTGACAAAGTGATTGAGCGAAGTCTCGGTACCGGGAATGGGTTGCTGGCCCGCCGGATCGCTACATCCCTGCCAATCCAGTTTCAATACGGCCCCGATCTGCGTGCCTGGCAACAGCCGCACTTTTACCTTTACACCGTTCATCGGATCCGCACTGCAAAGGATAGTGTTGTTAATTGAGTCTGGAAAAAGGATCACGCTCATTTTTGTAGCTCCTTGAAAGATTTGTTGGATGCCGGGACGAAATCATTCTGGGTTGAAGTACCGGATCCATATCCTGATTTTTCAAGGTCCTCTTCACAACTGTTAGAACTGACAGTTTTTTAAAGCGTCTAGCTATAACGGTTATTAATATCCGCGATATATATATTCGACCTGCGTGTGTGCCTGCGATGGTTCAGCAGTGACTATTGTCGCCGCAATGACCCCAGATCAAGACGAGCGAGCCTACTAGCGATGGCGCTGGTTCAGTCAACAGCTTCGCTGACTGAATTGACGCCTTCGCGAGCAAGCCCGCTCCCACAGTTTTTACAGCGGTGATGCTTAGCCTTTTTCGTCGATCCCGGCCTGCAGAGTCTGGCTGTCCAGATTGCCGCTCAGGGTCACCGGACCGACTTTCAGATTGCCGTTATCGAACGACACCTTGGGTGCGTTCTCCTCGGTTTTCTGCGGCAGGTCCAGTTCGGCTTTTACCCCGTACTCACGACTGACCAGATCGCTGCTACCGACCTTCGAACCGCCCAGATCCACTTTCCCCTCGCTCGCCGATATCCGCGCGCCGGTCAGCTGTGTCGCGCCGCCCACCGCGAGGTTTACGCCTTGGCTGCCACTGATGCCGGAGGCCTGCGCCACGCTGTCCTTGTGCGCGTATTCGCCCTGCGCTTTCAACGTTGGTTTGTAGTCAGTGCCGGCGAGTTTTTCCTTGTCGTCCGGTGGATTTTTCTTCGCGGTCAGGCCCAGATCGACATCGACCTTGGCTTGCGTCTTCGAGTCCTCACGGCTTTCGACGGTCAGGTCACCGGCAATCTTGCCGCTGACATTTTTCGCGTCGATCCGCGCCCCCGAAAGCTGTGCATCACCTGCGCTGTTGAGCACCACGCTGTCAGCCTTGATCTGGCTGTTCTGCTGGGTGGTGCCTTGCAGGTAGTCGACGCCGACCTTGGCCCCGGCGTTGAAGCCGTGATCGCTGCTGGCCTTTTCGTCGGCAGCGGTCGGCGTCTTGCTGCTCAGGTTGCCACCGGCATTCAGCGCGACGTTCCAGTTGTTGCGGCTCTCGGTGGACTGCGCCGACTCCTGAACCAAACCGCCCTTCTGCGCATCGATGCTGACGTTCGGCGCGCTAACTTGCGTGCCTTGCAGGTGCACCGCGTCACCGCTCAAGGCGATTTGGCTCTGGCTGTTGAGCTGGCCACCGGTCAGGGTTTGCGAGTTTTCGTTGATGCGGCCGATGTTGAAGTTGCCGCTCAAATTACCGCCCTGCTCGCGACTTTTCTCGCTGCTGGATTTGCTGCCGCCGCCCTTCAAGCCGCCGCCGATATTGCTGCCAGTCGCGGTGTGGGTATCAATGGCCGCTTGCAGATCGAGTTTGCCGTCAGCGTGCAGCTCAATGCCGCCAGCACTGTCGATCTGCGTGCCTTGCTGAACCTGATTGCCGCCGCTGCTCAGTTGCACCAGGCCGTTGCCGCTGATGCTCGCCACGTGAGCCTGCGTGTCAGTGGTCTGCTTGCCGGTGTGGTCGAGCTGGAAGCCAGCGCCGAGGTCGACGTTGGTGCCGTCGGTGCCCGGCAAGGTGCCGACGGTCAGCGAGCCGTTGCCGCGCAGGCTGGAGTCGCTGCTGCTCTGGCGGTCGTTTGCCTGATTCAGCGCCAGATCGCCGCCGGTCTTGATGTTCACACCGCCCTGCCCGCCGTCGAAACGGCTGCCAGCGAACTGCGCGTCAGCACCGACGTTGATGTTCACGCCTTGATTGCCGGCATAGCCGCCGACCACCGCCGTGCTGCCGTCCTTGCTGGCGTAGCTGTTGCCGCCCGCGCCGCTGGCGGCAACGTTCACGTCTTCGCCGGTCTTGGTGTAGACGCGCACGTCGACCTTGGCGTCCACCGAATTATCGGTGCTGCTGTGAGTGTTGCTCGCGGCATCGGCAACCAGTTTGTCAGCGCTGATGTTGACCTTGCCGTTGCTCGCACTGTACTGGGTGCCCTGGTCGCGCAGGGTGCCGGCGGTTTTCACGTCGACGCTGCCACCGTCGAAACGGCTGACCACAGCGTTGCTGCTCTGCTCGGTCTTGTCGGCGCTGCCGTGACCGATCGCCACGTCGAGGCCGACGTTCGGCTGGCCGAGATTGCTCAGGGCTTCCTTGTCCGGCACTTTGGCATTGAGCACATCCTTGACCGCACCGGCAATCGGGCGGGCGATGTCCTTGTACTCGACGTTGGCGCCGATGTCCGCCGACCAGTTGCTCTGGTTGTGCGTGGTGCTTTCGGTGTTGCTGGCCGCGCGGTTGTCGATCGCGTTGGCCGCGACGTTCAGACCGTTGCCAGCCTTGACCTGCGCACCTTCGGTCAGCAGCTTGTCGGCGTTGATGTTCAGGCTGCCGCTGCTCTGCACGTGGGTGGTTTGCGCGGTGGTTTTGCTGCTGCTGTCTTGCGTGGTGCTGTGGGCAAAATCAACGCCACTGCCGGCGCGATCGAGGCCACCGGTGTAGTAGAAACCACCGCCGGTGCTGGAGGTGTCGGTCGAAGTTTTGTGGCTGTCCTGTTCGGCCAGCAACGACACATTCTTGCCACTCAGCGTGGTATCGCCAGCAGTGGATTTGACTTCACCGCCCTTGATCGTCAGATCGCCGCCGGCCTTCACTTGCACGCTGCCGGCGCTGAGGCTCGAGCCTTGCTGGTTGACGTCGTTGCGGGTGACGGTCTGCTGCTTGTCTTCGTAGTGCACTCCGGCGCGGTATTGCTCCGGCGTTTGCTCTTTGGCGTAGGCATCGAAGCCTCGGGTCTCGGTGGTCGAACTGCTGTCGTGGGTGTTCTGCGTGGAATGCACGTTCACATCCCCCGCAGCGTCCGCCGTCAGCGCGCCGCCGGCCTTGACCGTGGAACCGGCGACTTCGATGTCCTTGGCGCTCTTGAGCTTGAGGTTGCTGTCGGAGACCAGCTCGCTGCGCACCGTGGTGCTGTCCTTGGCATTCTGCCGCGACTCGTCCTTGGTGATCCCGAAGAACTTGCTGTCCTTGTCGTGGTTGTTGCTGTGCGAGGTGTCCTGCACGCCGTCGATCACCAGCGAACCCTGATCGCTGATCACGCTGGCCTCGGTGCCGCCACGGACCTGGCTGCCGCTGATGCGTACATCGTCGGCCTTGACGATCAGTTTACCGGCGGCGTTGATTTTGCTGCCCTGATGCCGGGTCTGGCCCTTGTCGGCGTCACCGGTCTTGCCGAAGAAACCACCGCCGACCAGGTCGCCAGAATAACTGTTGTTATTGCTGCGGTTGGTGCGGGTGGCCGTGGTGACCTCCACCTGTTTGCCCGCCAGTTTCACATCACCGGCGCTGTTCAATTCAGCGCCTTCGGAACGCAACAACGCGGCGGTTTGCAGAGCGATATTGCCGCCCTTCAACTGGCTGCTGATGCTGCGCTGTTCTTCGCTGCTGTTGTTCCAGTCGGCCTTCCACAGATGCTTGCGATGGTTGCCCTGATCGGTCTGGGTGTGGCTTTCGGTGGCCGCGGTCAGGCGCAGATCGCCGCCGCTTTGCACATCGAGATTTTTCGCCGCTTCAACCTTCGCGGCTTTGAGTTCGGTGTCTTTGCCGGAGGTCAGCCTGGCGTCGCGGCTGGCGACGATCTGACTGCCGTGCTGGCGAGTTTCACTGTCGGTCTGGGTCCGGTCGTAGGTTTCCCAAGTGATGCCGATGGTGCTGTTGCTCCAGTTTTCGCGCTTCTCCTGGAGCTTGCGGCTTTCAACGGTGCTCAGGGTCAGGTTGCGCTTGGCATTGACGCTGACGTCGCGACCACTGACATCGGTGGCGGCCAGCGTCAGGTCGTTGCCGCTGTGCAGGCCGACATCACCCTGACTGCTGCGAATGCCGGCACGGGTCACTTCGAGGCTGTTGGGGATGGCTTCACCGCTGACGCTGAGGTCGCCGGCGGAACGGATCTGCACGCCGTCACGCCCGGCCACTTGCACCGCCCCCACACGCACGCCCGCGCCTTCGGCGGTGCTGACGATGTTGATGCGCCCGGCCTGCATAGCGCCGAACAGGCTGGCGTCGATGCGTTGATCCTGGGTGTTGCCCGCCGGGTCCACGGCTTTGACCTGACCGCTGGCGTAATCCACCTGATTGCGTCCGACCGTGAGGTTCAGCTGATCGCGGGCGTCGATGCGGCCCTGGCTGTCGATACGCGGGGCGATCAGGTTGACCGATCCCTCGGCGTTACGCAGGCCGCCGCTCTCGATCTGCAACTGACCGTTGGCGTCGCGGGTGCTCAGGGCTTGCAGTTTGCCGTCGTTCAATTCCGGACGCCCGACCAGCAGACTGGCGTTCGGCGTGTTGATGAAGCTGCCGCCATTCACCGAAATGCCGTTGGGGTTGGCCAGCACATAATCGGCCGCACGGCCGAAGATTTCCTGGGCGCCGTTGATGGCCGAAGGGTTGCGGCTGATCACCTCGTTGAGGATCACGCTCGCCGCCTGGCCCTGCAGTTGCGGGTTGGCTGCCAGTTGCCCGGCGAGCTGCGATTGCCCGGCCTGCAAGGCGTTATTCAGCACCAGGCCCTGACGGTCGACGTTGTAGTCGAGGAACTGGTTGTGCGACAGGCCCGAGCCGTTGGGCGCGACGATATTGACGATGGGCACGCCGCCCTGGGTCTGCAATTGCGCGGTGCCGCCGGGGCCGGGAGCGACCACCACACCGCCGGCGATGGCGCTGGGCAGGTGCACGGCGAAGAACAGGCTGGCGATCGCCCAGCGCAATTTGCCCCGAGGAGAAAGATGGAATGCAAAGGTGTGTGCTGGCATAAAAACGTCTCCATGTAAGTACGGCATCACGGCGCGCGATTTGGTCTTGGCCGTGGCTGTCGCGCTCAGATCCGACGGCTGTTTGTTCACTGCTTGATGAGTCTCGGTAGTGCTCATATCTGCAACCCCACGCGCATCAGCCAGGTCTCCGGCTCGTGCTGCAAACCGTTGGGGGTGTTGAGGGCGCGTTGGTAATCGACGTCCACTTGCAGATTCTTCCAGCCCAGATTCAGCCCGACGCTGGCACCGCTCAGGCGTTGGCCCTGGGCGCCGTGGTCAGTCTTGAGCCAGCCGTTGTCCAGGCCCACGCGCGGGGTGATCTGCACCGGCCAATCACTGCGCAGCGGCAGACGCAGAGTGTTGCGCCAGATCGCGCCGCTGGCACCGGAAGCGCTGCTGACCCGATAGCCGCGCACCGCCGAATCATCGGTGCCGAGCAACTGTTCGATGGCCGGTAAGGGGTCGGGGCTGTATTGCAGATTGAGCTGGCTTTGCCACTGCCACACTTGCGCGCCGAACTGGCCGTTGCGCCATTGACTGAGGCCGGCGCGGTACTTGCGAAACTGCGCTTTGGGCAGGTTGTTGACCGCATGATTGGCGTCGTCATCGGCGCCCAGCCAGCGCAAGCCTTGCGAATAAGTGAAATCGAGGTTCCACACCGCACGGTCGAGCCAGAACAGGTTGAGTCCGGCTTCGGCCACGGTCAGGGTCGGGCTTTGAATGCCCAGGCGGACATTTTCCAGATAGCTGTCGACGTCCTTGTGCGCCAACTGCAGATTGGCGCTGAGCTGGCGGCTCTGGTCGCGCCATAACACGCGGTCGGCGCGCAGGCTCAGTTGATCGGTGATGCCGGTGCTGTACAAGGTCGCGCTGGGCAGTTTGAACGGCGCGCGGTATTCGGCGTGGCTGGCGAACGCGCTGTAGGTCCAGTAGCCGTAGGGAATCGCGTAATACAGGCTGGCGTTGCGACTGTAGCGGTCGCCCTGATTCAACGTGTCGCTGGCGCTGAGACTCAACAGATCGTTGAGTTGCAACGGGCTGTCGAAGCTCAGGCTGACGGTATCGCGGTCACGCCCGGTGCTGGCGCTGCCAAGGTTGTCCATGCCCAGGCCCAACGCCCAGCGCGACTGCCCGGAGGTGCGCGAGCGCAGGATGATGCGCGAGGCACCCGGTTGGCTACCGGGGGCGATGTCGGCGGTCAGGTCGATCGAACGCAAGCGGTTCAGTTGATCCAGGCCCTGCTCCAGATCGCGCAGGTTCAGCGGCTGGCCGAGCATATGCGGGAACGCGCCGCCCAGTGAAACGGGCAGGCTCTGATCGGCCAGTTCGATGGACTCGATGTAGCCCTCGTCGATCATGATGTCCAGCGACTGCCCCGCCGCCGGCGCACTCAGCAAGTACGGGCGGCTGGCGATGTAGCCCTGCTCGACGTAGGCGGCGGTGATGGTCGCCAGCAGATGGTTGATCTGGCCGACGCCCATGCACGGCGCCAGCAGCGGCTCGATCCGCGCGTTGAGTTTGTCGCTGTCGATCAGCGTAACGCCGCCAATGCGCGTACCGCTCAGCGGCCAGCAGCGCTCATCGGGGGTGACAGTTTGCGGGATGGCCGGCGTGGCCGGTGCCGGACCGAACGCACCGCGCTCCAGTTGGCGCTTGCGTTGTTCCATCTGCAGTTGTTGCAGATCGCGCTGTTGCTGTTGCTGCTGGCGCAGCACTTCCTGGCCCGGCGCAACAGGGTCAGCCGCTTGAATCGAGGAAGCACACACACTCAACACAAAAGCCGACAACAGCGGGCAAAGCGAGGAACGACGACGGAAAACAGCGCAAAGCGAATACGGCACGCAACATCCTTGCAATCATAAAATGGCGTAATGCCACCCCATCAATGCGAGTGATAGTCAGAGCCTTCCTACACAAATGCAAGACGCTTCCTACAGTGCTTACATTTCTTAAACAATTGATTTTGCTGCGCTCACCGCCAGCAAAGGCGCAAGGCATAAGGGTTTCCCCGAGGGCGGATATCGAGTTCTCCAGCGCTCGACCCACTTCCCCGTCGGAACTGTTTAGCGGAACCGCTCCAAAACCTGAGTCGCAAACAGGCAACTGACGACCGGCACAAAAACTCAATTGCCACAAAATATTACTTGCGTCATATTACGACCGTAATAACGATCATCTTCCACAGGTATTACGTCATGACCAGCATGCCCACCCTTGAGCCCGAGCTGTCTGTTCCGGTCCCCCCTGCCAGGCCGCCACTGCGCAAACGTCTGCTGCTGACCGGTGCCGGGCTGATCGCGCTGGTGGTGGTCGGGGTGTACGCCGCTCACTGGTGGGGCACCGGGCGCTTTCTGGAGGAGACCGACGACGCCTACATCGGTGGCGACGTCACGGTGATCGGGCCGAAGGTCGCCGGGTACATCGAAGAGGTGCTGGTCAGTGACAACCAGCCAGTGAAGGCCGGTGACGTGCTGATCCGCCTCGACGCACGTGACTATCGCGCCAACCTCGCCAAAGCCGAGGGCGCCGTTGCCGCCGAGGAGGCGCTGCTGGCCAACCTCGACGCTACCGAACAATTGCAGCAAGCGGTGATCGGCCAGGCCCGCGCCGGCATCGATGCCGCCGGTGCCGAAACCGCCCGCTCGCGGGATGACAATGCGCGCTACAAACGCCTGGTCAGCACCAATGCCGTGTCGGTGGAAAGCGCCCAACGCGCCGACGCCACCTTCAAGACCGCCCAGGCCCTGAGTGCCCGCGCCCAGGCCGAACTGCTCGCCGCACAGCGCCAACTGGCAGTGATCGACACCCAGAAACAACAGGCCCGTGCCGCCCTGCAACAAGCCCGGGCCGAGCGTGATCTGGCACAACTGAACCTCGGCTACACCGAGCTGCGCGCACCGGTCGACGGCGTGATCGGCAACCGTCGCGCGAGGGTCGGCGCATACGCCCAGGCCGGTTCGCAACAGTTGTCGGTAGTGCCGGCCAGCGGTCTGTGGGTCGATGCCAATTTCAAGGAGGACCAGTTGGCGCGGATGAAACCCGGGCAACGGGTGAGCATCCGCGCCGACGTGCTCTCTGGCCAGGAATTCCATGGCCGCCTCGACAGCCTCGCTCCCGCCACCGGCTCGCAATTCAGCGTGCTGCCGCCGGAGAACGCCACCGGCAACTTCACCAAAATCGTCCAGCGGGTGCCGGTGCGGATCCTCCTCGATCCGGCCGACGGTGTGCTCGGTCATCTGCGGCCGGGGCTGTCGGTGACCGCTGAAGTCGACACCCGTGCGCAAGCCGAAACCAGCGCGGTGGCCGTCGCGCCATGAGTACCGCCCTCACCGCCCCGGCGCAACCGTTCAACGCCGCCGACATGGCCACCGCGACCAAAGTGTTCGCCTTCGCCACGATGTGCATCGGCATGTTCATTGCGCTGCTGGACATCCAGATTGTCTCGGCGTCGCTGCGTGATATCGGCGGCGGACTCTCGGCCGGCACCGACGAAACCGCGTGGGTGCAGACCAGTTACCTGATCGCCGAAATCATCGTGATTCCACTGTCGGGCTGGCTGTCGCGGGTGTTCTCCACGCGCTGGCTGTTTTGCGCCTCAGCGGTCGGCTTCACCCTGGCCAGCCTGCTCTGCGGCGTGGCCTGGAACATCCAGAGCATGATCGCCTTTCGTGCGCTGCAAGGCTTTCTCGGCGGCTCGATGATTCCGCTGGTGTTCACCACCGCGTTCTTTTTCTTCACCGGCAAACAACGGGTGATCGCCGCCGCAACCATCGGTGCGGTGGCTTCGCTGGCGCCGACCTTGGGGCCGGTGATCGGCGGCTGGATCACCGACATTTCCTCGTGGCACTGGCTGTTCTATATCAACCTGGTGCCGGGAATTTTCGTCGCCGTGGCCGTGCCGATGCTGGTGAAGATCGACCAGCCGGAACTGTCGCTGCTCAAGGGCGCGGACTACCTGAGCATGGTGTTTCTCGCACTGTTTCTCGGCTGCCTGGAATACACCCTCGAAGAAGGCCCGCGCTGGAACTGGTTCAGTGACAGCACCATCCTGACCACCGCATGGATCAGCGGTCTGGCGGGTCTGGCCTTTATCGGGCGCACCTTGCACGTGGCCAATCCGATCGTCGATCTGCGTGCACTCAAGGATCGCAATTTTGCCCTGGGCTGCTTCTTTTCCTTTGTCACCGGGATCGGCCTGTTCGCGACGATTTACCTGACCCCGCTGTTTCTCGGACGGGTACGCGGCTACAGCGCGCTGGACATTGGTCTGGCGGTTTTTTCCACCGGGGTGTTCCAGATCATGGCGATTCCGCTGTACGCCTTTCTCGCCAATCGCATGGATTTGCGCTGGATCATGATGATCGGGCTGGGGCTGTTTGCATTGTCGATGTGGGAATTCAGTCCGATCACCCACGACTGGGGCGCGGGCCAGTTGATGCTGCCGCAAGCGTTGCGCGGGATCGCCCAGCAACTGGCAGTACCGCCGGCGGTGACGCTGACTTTGGGAGGGTTGGCACCGGCACGCTTGAAGCACGCTTCGGGGCTGTTCAACCTGATGCGTAACCTCGGCGGTGCCATTGGCATTGCCGCGTGCGCGACCATTCTCAATGATCGCACCAACCTGCACTTCACCCGCTTGGCCGAGCATTTGAACAGCAGCAACGAGGCGATGAATCAGTGGTTGTCGCAGGTCGGTGGCAACCTGGCGACGCTGGGTCAGAGCGGTGATGTCGGGATCACCGCCGCCCTGCATCAGCTGTGGCTGCTGACCTACCGCGAGGCGCAGACCCAGACCTACGGCGATACCTTTTTGATGATCATGCTGTGCTTCATCGTCGCCACGGCGATGGTGCCCTTGATGCGCAAGGTGCAACCACCGGCCGCGCCGAGTGCGGATGCGCATTGATCACGGTTTCCGAAACGCCCCTCCCCCTGTAGGAGCTGCCGCAGGCTGCGATCTTTTGACTTTGATTTTTTAAAAACCAGATCAAAAGATCGCAGCCTCGTTTCACTCGACAGCTCCTACAGGGGCATGTGTTGCGGCTTAGAGCTGCGGGGTTTTGCGGAAGCCCACGGCCAGACGGTTCCAACTGTTGATGGTGCTGATCGCCACGCTCAGGTCGACCATTTCCTTGGGTGTGAAATGCGCCGCGACGATGTCGTAGTCTTCGTCCGGGGCGTGGGTCAGGCTCAGTTGGGTCAGCGATTCGGTCCACAGCAGCGCCGCACGTTCGCGGTCGGTGAAGAATGGCGCTTCACGCCATGCGGTCACAGCGAACAGACGGCGCGGAGTCTCGCCGCCCTTGATCGCGTCGGCGGTGTGCATGTCGATGCAGAACGCACAGCCGTTGATCTGCGAAGCACGCAGTTTGACCAGTTCGACCAGAGTCTTTTCCAGCGGCAGTTTCGAGACGGCGGTTTCCAGCGCGATCATCGCTTTCAGGGCGTCTGGGGAGGCGGTGTAGAAATCGGTACGAGCTTTCATGATGGAGTTTCCGGGGCCAGTGAATGTGTGACTAAGGTAGTCCCGCCACTGCCCCGGACAAATAGCCAATCTCCCGGAAGACGAGTAGACCACCGCGTCACACGCGATTGCGCAACCAGTGCAGGAACCCGGTTTTCGCCACCACGGTCGGCACGTCCTGGGTCAGGGTCTGGGCCTTGTGCAGGCGATAATCGAGCAAGGCTTTCATCGCCTCGTTGATGTCATGGCGCGCATCCAGGCACGGCTTCAGGTAGGTCTTCTCGATGCGGTACAGCGCGCAAAAGGTTTTCGCCGCGAAGGTCGCCGGCACCGAGGAATCGGAAAGGATGCCGGCCTCGCCGATCACCTCCCCCGGCCCCATGCGCCCGGATTCGAACGGCGTGCCATGGCGGGTCAAGGTCACGCTGACCACGCCGGATTCGATGATGAACAAATGATCGCTGACCTCCCCGGCATCGAGAATCGTCTCCCCGGCGCGGAAGGTCTGCAGGGTCATGTTCTGGCTGAAGGTGTCTTTTTCTTCCTGACGCAGCGTGGAGAAAATCGGCGAACTGTCGAGCAACGCCCGTGGCCGCGAGAGGTTGCCGGTGACAATCGGTTCGACGCTCGACAACAGATTGATCCCGGACGCCTGCAAGTGTCGGTAAGCCAGATCGAACAGCTGATTGCGCACCGAGCGCTTCTGATCCATCGACGAGACGAAACCGCTGATCTCATATTCCGCACCGGCGCTGCTGGAGCTTTTCAACGCGACGCTCGGCGAAGGATTGTCCAGCAGCGGACGGCAGCCCTGCATCGCCCGTTCCAGCGCGTCGATCACCGTGTTGGGGCGAGCGTGCGGGCTGACCTGGACGCTGACGGCCACCCCGAACATGTTGCTCGGTCGGCTGAAGTTGATGATCTTGGCCTTGGCCGCCAGCGAGTTGGGAATCACTGCCATGCTGCCCTGACTGGTTTGCAGACGCGTGGCGCGCCAGTCGATATCGACAACCCGGCCTTCGGTGCCATCGATGGAGATCCAGTCATCGATCTGATAGGGCTTGGTGGTGTTGAGCACGATCCCGGAGAACACGTCGCTCAAGGTGCTCTGCAACGCCAGACCGACAATGATCGCCAAGGCCCCGGACGTCGCCAGCACGCCTTTGACCGGCAAATCCAGCACATAGGCCAGCGCGGCAATAATGGCGATCAGGAAAATCACCGCGCCGAGCAGATCCTGCAACAGTCGCCCGGTGTGGCCGACCCGCTGCATCATCACCGCGCCGATCAGCACGGTCAGGGTGCGCGCGCCGAACAGCCACCAACCGATCTGCAATCCGGTCGCTGCCAGATGCAGCGGCACGTTGTCGGCCCACGGCGCCGGCTCCATCGGATTCAGGCCCTCGTTGAACAACAGCACGCTGAACAGGCTGAAAATCAGCACTCGCACCAGCAGCTTCCACTCGCTGCCACGGGAACTGATCAGGCGCCACAGCCCGAGATCGAGGAGGATCAGGATCAACGCGCAGAACAACGGATGTTCGCTCAAAAAAGACAACATCAAACCACTCCGACAGGGGCCAATCGCGAGAAGATCGCACAGATTGGGCAAGTGTAGGAGCAATTGATTTCAGTGGATGAACGCCCGCGTAAAAACACCCAAAAACCAATGTGGGAGCGGGCTTGCTCGCGAAGGCGGTGGATCAGTCAGACTCGCATCGACTGACACTCCGCTTTCGCGAGCAAGCCCGCTCCCACAGGGGGGGTAGTTACCCGTGCATTCGGCCGAATTGCCCGGACTGGAAGTCGGCGAATGCCTGATGAATTTCCTGCTCGGTGTTCATCACGAACGGGCCATGGCCGACAATCGGTTCGTCGATCGGCTCGCCGCTGAGCAGCAACACCACCGCGTCTTCACTGGCCTCAAGGGTCAACTGACGACCGTCGCGCTCGAACAGCACCAACTGCCCGACACCCGCCGTTTGCGCACCGTTGATCGTCACCGAACCTTTCAACAGCACCAGCGCGGTGTTGCGCCCTTCGTGCAGATCCAGTGTCAGCAACTTGCCGGCGTTCAGCCGCAGGTCCCAGACGTCGATCGGCGTGAAGGTCTGCGACGGGCCTTTCTGCCCCTCGAACTCACCGGCGATCAACCGCAGGCTGCCGGCGCCGTCCTTCAGCGCGATATTCGGAATGTCGCGATCAAGAATGGTCTGGTAGCCGGGCGCGGCCATTTTGTCCTTGGCCGGCAGGTTGACCCAGAGTTGTACCATTTCCAGTTTGCCGCCGGTTCTGGCGAAATCATCCGAGTGAAACTCTTCGTGCAGGATCCCGGACGCCGCCGTCATCCACTGCACATCGCCGGGGCCGATGGTGCCGCCGCTGCCGGTCGAGTCGCGGTGCTGCACTTCGCCATCGTAGACGATGGTCACCGTTTCAAAACCACGGTGCGGGTGCTGGCCGACGCCACGGCGCTCGGTGGTCGGAGTGAATTCGGCCGGGCCGGCGTGATCGAGCAGCAGGAACGGGCTGATGTGTTTGCCCAGGTTGTCATAGGAAAACAGGGTGCGAACCGGGAAGCCATCGCCGACCCAATGGCTGCGAGGGCTGGTGTAGATACCGATGATGTTTTTCATGGTTGCCTCCAAAAGGTGGGTGACGCAATGGATTGAGCTTAAATCCATGACGGCTGGAGGACTAGCCGGCAAAAACCGGCTTTAGTGTTCCATATTTAGAACAGTCCCACCTTTGAATCTCGTCCCTTCTGGGAGAGGGCTTGCTCGCGAAGGGGCCAGTCCAGACAACACAACTATTGGAAAAGATTCATGACTTCTGCTCAACAGTGCTTTGCCCCACCAGCGGTTTTTCTCAAGGACGCAGACGCGGATACTCCTGCCCATTCCCACTGCAACCCTGGAGTCATCAATGTCTGTTCCCGCTTTTGGTCTGGGTACGTTTCGCCTGCAAGGTCAGGTGGTCATCGATTCGGTGCGCACCGGCCTTGAACTTGGCTACCGTGCCATCGACACCGCGCAGATCTACGAGAACGAAGCCGAGGTCGGCCAGGCCATCGCCACCAGCGGCATTGCTCGCGAAGAGCTGTTCATCACCAGCAAGATCTGGATCGCCAACTTCGCCAAGGACCGTCTGATCGACAGCCTCAAGGAGAGCCTGCAGAAGTTGCAGACCGACTACCTCGACCTGACACTGATCCACTGGCCGTCGCCGGAAGATCAGGTGCCGGTCGCCGAATTCATGGGCGCGCTGCTCGAAGCCAAGCGTCTGGGCCTGACCCGGCAGATCGGGGTGTCCAACTTCACCATCGACTTGATGCAACAAGCCATCGCAGCGGTCGGCGCGGAAAACATCGCCACCAACCAGATCGAGCTGCACCCGTACCTGCAAAATCGCAAAGTGGTCGAGTTCGCCCGCAGCCAAGGCATCCAGATCACCTCCTACATGACCCTCGCCTATGGCGAAGTGCTGAAGGATCCGGTGATCCAGCAGATTGCTGAACGCCTGCAAGCGACCCCGGCGCAAGTCACGCTGGCCTGGGCGATGCAGTCGGGTTACGCGGTGATTCCATCGTCGACCAAGCGCGCCAACCTGCAAAGCAACCTCGGCGCCACTGCGCTGACATTGAGCGAAGCAGACATGGCGCTGATCGCCGGTCTGGAGCGCGGCCATCGCCTGACCAGCCCGAAAGGCATTGCCCCGCAGTGGAATTGAGCGCTCAGCCCTGAAGATGCTGCGCAAGGCCGAGCATGGCCGTGCGCAGCGCATCCGCCGAGCGGTGGACAGCCAGTGTTTCGGCGTCTCGACACGCCTGTTCGAGATCCGAGCATGCCGCCGCCACCCGCGCGGCACCGACCATTTGCGCACCGCCCTTGATGTGATGCGCCAGCGTCCGCAACCCGTCCAGATCCTGGGGCTGGCGCGCCGCATCCAGCCGTTGCAGATCGTCCTGCAGACTGCGCAATACTTGTTCGCGCAGGCGTTGCATCACCGAGTGATCGTCTCCAGCCATCTGCTCCAGCGCGCTCAGGTCGATCTCGGTCAACGTCAGAGCCGGGGTCGGCAAGTGATCGCTTTCGCCGTGACTGGCCGCCTTCAACGCCTGCTGCAGATCGTGCAAGCGAATCGGCTTGAACAGACAATCGTCCATGCCGGCCTCAAGGCAACGAACCCTCTCCTCGACTTGCGCGTTGGCGGTAAAACCGAGGATCAGGCAACGCGCCCGGCCGCTCGCTGCTTCTTCGTCACGGATCGTCCGGGCGAGTTCGTAACCGTTGCGCTGCGGCATGTTGCAGTCGGTGATCAGCACATCGAATGCTTGTGCTCGCCAGCGTTGCAGCCCCTGTTCACCGTCTTCGATGTCGACCGTACGGTGGCCGAGTTCGCTCAGTTGCCAGCACAACAGCAAGCGGTTGACCGGATGATCGTCCACCACCAGAACACTCAATGAACGCGCCGGCGTGTCCGCCACTTCAGGGCTTGCCGCTTCGGGGGCGAGCGCGGCCAACAACGGCAACTGCAGATTGATGTCGACCCGCGTTCCAAGCCCCGGCTCGCTGTCGAGGTGCAGCGTTCCGCCCATCATTTCGCAGAGGTTGCGGCTGATCACCAGTCCCAGCCCCGAGCCGCTGCGCGCCGACTGACCATGGTTGCCGGCCTGGACAAACGGGCTGAACAGGCGTTGCCGGTCATCGGCGCTGATGCCGATGCCACTGTCTTCAATCACGACTTTCACGGCCAATTGATCGGGAGCGGTCCTGGTCACCACCAGTTGCACGCTCACCTGGCCGTGCTCGGTGAATTTGATCGCGTTGCTCAACAGGTTCGACAGCACTTGCTTGAAGCGTGTCGGGTCGACCATGACGTCAACGCCACTCTGTGCATCCAGTTCGACATGCCACAACAGGCGCTTCTGCCGCGCCAGTGCCTCGAACACCCGGCACACCGAGATCACCAGCTCGCGCAGATTGGCCCGTTCCGGTGCGAGGGACAGATGCCCGGACTCGATGCGTGCGATGTCGAGAATGTCGCCGATCAGCGCGAGCAGTTGCTGGCCAGCGCCGGATGCGACTTCGATCGCCAGCTTGTCGGTGACACCCTCCTCGGCCCGCTTCAGGGCCAGTTCAAGCATGCCGATCAAGGCATTCATCGGGGTGCGGATTTCATGGCTCATGGTCGCCAGAAACGTGGTCTTGGCCCGGTTGGCGTCGTCGGCGGCCTCCTTGGCCTGCTGCAACTGCCGCAGCCATTGCTGACGCTGGCGCAACTGCCAGCGCTGCAAACCGATCCAGGCCAAGGCCAACAACAGCAGGCTCGCGGCACCGGCAAAAGCCAGGAGAATCTCCCGGCGATAGCGCTGCCAATAGCTCTCCTCGACCAACACATCATGGCTCCAGCGCTCGACCAGCTCGTCCATCTGTTGCGGCGCGATGCTCAGCAGCGCCTTGTTCAGAATCGTGTGCAGCGCCGTATCCTGCGGTGCGGTGGCCAGGGCGATGCGCGCCGGTTGATCGCCGATGGTATTGGTGATGCGCAGGCGCTCACGGTAATGGCGGGCTATCAGAAAACGCGCGACCAGCAACGAGCTGACGGTCGCGTCGGCCTGCCCCTTGGCGATCAGCTCCATGCCCTCGGCCGGGCTGCTGACCTCCACCAGACGTACGCCCGGCACGCGCTGCAGGATGTAACCGCGTAACGGATGACCGCGATAAATCGCCAGACGCTTGCCCGGCAGATCGGCGAGGTTGCGCGGACTGCCCGCCGTTATCGCACTGACCAGTACAAACGGATTGTTCAGGTACGCACGGGTGAATTGCAGCTCGGCTTCCCGTTCGCTGCTCGGGGTCACCACCGGCAGCACATCGAGTTCACCGGCCTTGAGCTGTTCGATCTGGCGATCCAGCGAACGCCCCCGGATCACCTCGAAATGCAGCCCGGTGCGCTGACTGATCAGGGTAAGCAATTGCGCTGACAGACCGTTGAATCGCCCGCTGGCATCAAAAAAAGTCAGCGGTGCGAAATCCTCGATCACACCGACCCGCACCAGCGGATGTTGCTCCAGCCACTCCTGCTCGCCGGCACTGAGGCGCACCCGCGACTGCGCGGCCATTTGCGCACGCCCCGCGCTCCAGCGCTGCTCGATAAGCTGACGACGCTCCAGGGGAATCACCGCCAGCGCCTTGTCGATGATGCGTTTGAGGCGAACTTCGCTGCGCAGCATGGCGAAACCGAAGGGGCTGGCATCCAGGCCCGACGGACCGGCCAGTTGCAAGTCATTACGGTAGTTGGTGTTGATCAGGTAATTGGCGCTGATCAGATCGCCGAGATAGCCGTCATCGACACCGAATGCCACCGCACCCAACGCATCCATCGCCGAGGGGTAACGCTGCAAGTCCGCCCCGGGATAGAACGCCTGCACGCTGGCCAGCGGCAGATAGTCCTCGACCATGGCGATGCGTCGGCCCGCCAGATCCGCCGGCAGAGTTTCGTCAAGCCGGGTCACCAGCATCGGCTGATCTTCGGCGTAGGGGCGCGACAGCATGAAATCCGGGTCGGCCAGCTCGAAATTGTTCGAGGTCCCCAGCAGGTCCAGTTCACCGCGCTTGAGTGCGGCCATCACCTCGTCGCGATGGGCGAAGCGTCGAACGTCGATCCGCACATTGAGCAGTTGCGCCAGAAGCTCGGCGTAATCGGCGGTGAGGCCTTCCAGCTCCTGCCGATTGCGGGTGATTTCGAACGGTGGGTAATCGGCTCCGGAAATGCCCATGCGCAACACCGGGTGCTGGCGCAGCCATTGGCGGTCCTGCTCGTCGAGCGGGACCTGAATATTTTCCAGTGCTGCCTGGCTCAACAATTCCAGGGGTTGTGGCGCCTCGCTGGCGCAGCAGGTGGCCGTGATACTCAACCACAGAACCCACCACCCGCGTTGCCGACTCACTTTGCCACTCAGATCAAATGATTGCGCTTGGCGAATTCGCGCAAGTGCACCGTGGAATTGATCGCGAGTTTTTTCATCAGGCGGGTCTTGTAGGTACTGACGGTCTTATGGCTCAGGTGCATGTCTTCGGCGATCGCCTTGTTCGATTTGCCCAGTGCCAATTGCTCGAGAATGCTCAGTTCGCGGTTGGAGAGCTGATCGATCAGCTGTTTTTCACTGCGGTCCAGCGGGGACGATGCATGGGTGGTGTCGGGCAACGCTGCAAAGTATGAGTAGCCCGACATCAGTGCCTGGATTGCCTTGTGCAATTGCAGCAACTGGTTGGTTTTGGTCACGTAGCCCATGGCCCCGCCCCGCAGGCATCGGTTTTGATAATGCAGCGGGTCCTGGGAGGTGAAGATCAACACCTTGCACTCGGGGTTATCGGCCTTCAGCCGCTCCAACACCTCCAGCCCGCCGAGCCCCGGCAACTTGAGATCGAGTATCACCAGTTTGGGTTGGTGCTTGCGGATCAGCGCCATGACTTCACCGGCGCTCGATGCTTCGTGAATAACCTTGAACCGTTCGGCTTCGAGGACGAGTTTCACGGCCGCCCGTACCACCGGATGATCATCGACGATCAGCGCTGACTTCATGACCGCTCCCAGTGCAAAAACATGACGATGGCGCCACTGGCATCGGCTGTTCCTGCCGCAGTGGCTGCGCAAAGACTGTTACACGGGAATCAAACCGTATCTACCTGTCAGATCTGACAGTTGCGCCAAAGGGGAATCCGTGCTCAAGCCCGACGCTGCAGGGCTGATAGCGGGTTCCAGGTGTCAGCCGCACACACCGGGGCAACATCGACGCGCGCCATCAGATGCTTGATCGCGGCCGCATTGGGCAAGGCGACATGGCTGATCTGCAGGTTTTCCTGAGCGAAGCCGGCGGGTGTCAGCGCAGGCGCCGAGGGCTCGTTATAGATCAGCGCGTGGCGCACATGCGGGTTGTTGAGGAAAAACCCCGGCAGGTCCAGCGATCCGGCCGCCAGCTCGGCGTTGATGACCACCGCATCGAAGGGTTCACAGCCGTACTCCACCAGGGTCAGCAGCTCAAGCAGACTCTGTACCGGAGCGATGCGGAAGTATTCAAGGCCATTGAACAGGCGCTCGATTTTCATCCGGTGAAAATGCTGCGGATCGGCAATCAGGATGCGCAGGGTTTTATTGATCATGCTCGATCTCCTGGAGGTCACGGGTGGAAGCGCCAAGGCTACGCAAGCCGCAGGAACAACTCTGTAGGATCTTTCCTAAAAATCCGCTCATTCATCCGCGTTTTTCCCGTGGTTGCGCCGTTGCAGCCAGTTGAGCAAATCGGCCCCGGCCATCGGTCGTGCGTACCAGTAGCCCTGCCCTTGCGTGCAGCCCAGCGCCAGCAGTTCACGACGTTGCGCATCGGTTTCGATGCCCTCGATGACCACGCTCATGCCCAGGGCTTCGCCCAGTGCCAGGGTGCTGCTGATGGCGGCGCGGCAACGGGGTTCGTGCGCAAGGTTGCGAATGAAATCGGCGTCGAGCTTGATCTCGTTGAATGGCAACTGGCACAGGCGCTGCAATGAGGAGAACCCCGCGCCGAAGTCATCGATCGACAAACGACAACCCATAATGCGCAACCGCACCAGACTCTCCAGGCTGGTGGCCGGCGCTTCGAGCAGACCGCTTTCGGTCAGCTCGAACGTCAGGCTCGAACCGCAGGTTTTATGTTCAGCCAAAAGGCTTTTCAAAGTGGACGTCAGTTGCGCATTGGCCAATTGCACGGTTTGCAGGTTGAACGCCATGTTCAAGACAAAGCCCTGAGCCCGGGCACTGTGCTGTACCCGCAAAGCCTGATCGATCTGCGCGAACAGCATCTCGTCGAGCAATCCGCAACGTTCAAGTACCGGCACAAACAGCGCCGGCGAAATCAGCCCGCGTGTCGGATGCACCCAGCGGCACAGCACCTCAACGCCACAGACTTCGCCGCTCTGCAGGTTGAACTTGGGTTGATACCAGGCATGCAATTGGCCCTCGGCCAGCGCATGGCGTACCGCCGCTTCACTGGCCAGCGTCGTGGTGCGAACCGACTGCGCCGGGCTGATCTGCCGATTGACGAATTTCTCCAGCAACTCGGCCAACACTTGGGCGTGCAGCGGTTTGCCGACATCACCGAGCAGGTCCAGCCCAAGCAGCGCAACCATCTGATGCACTGCCCGCCGCAGATCCGCCGACAGCGAACTGCTGATGATCACCGACCTGACCTGCCCCGACGCGCCGACCCGCTGCAGAAACTCCAGGCCGTCCATGCCCTCCATCTGCAAGTCGCACAGGGCGATGTCCACCGAGCCGACTTCATCGAGCAACGCCAGCGCCTGCGCGCCATCGCTGGCCTCCAGCACCTCCCGACACCCCAGCCCTTGCAGCATGTTCACCGCTACGGAGCGCTGGAAAGCGTGGTCTTCAAGCACCAGGATACGGAGCGGCAGATCGGGCATGAGGGTTGGCTCGCTGTGGGTGAAATGCGGATGAGTGTCGAGCTCGCGAGGGGGCGTCTGCGATCGCTTAACCATCGAGATGCTCCAGCACGGTGCCAAGGGTCTGCCGGTCCGGCGTATGGAGCATGAACAGCTGCCGACGCCGGGTGGCATAAATCGCCTCGGCCTGCGGCTGACCACGCCGGACATCGTGGATCACACCGTGGCGAATCTGTGGATTGCCCTGAAAGAACCGCACCGGATCAACACCCGCAGCGGCAATCAGTTCGCCATTGATGATCATCAGGTCGAATTGCTCGAACGGCTCATGGGAGTAATGCGTCAACGCCAACAGTTCACGAAACGAACGCACTGGCGTGAGGTGGCGGTACCCCAGCTCGTTGAAGACTCTGGCGATTCTGGATTGCAGAGCCTGCTGCTCTTCGACAATCACGATTCGCCTGCACTTGTAGGACATAAGGTTTAACGGCGTAAGAAAATGTGCTGAACACGCTAACCAGAAGTCGTCAGAACCTATGTAGGAAAAGTCCTAAAAGCAGGAGGAAACCTCTCGAAAACCGACAGTACGCCGCCTGGACACTGGCCAAAGCGGCGATTTTCTTGCCAGAGGCGGCGATAGCGATCGCCGAGAGCCACGCCGAATGGCGGCTCGAGGTTGTTGCCTTATTCCGTGGTACTCGGACTCCAGAACGCCTGCACCACCAGCGCTGAAGTCGAGATCCGCGCCACCAGGGCATCGAGTTCGTCACCGTCCACCGAGGTGGTCGCCAGCGTCGCTTCGATCTCGATTTCGTCAGCGCCGAAGGCGTGTACATCGACATCGCTGGCCGGGTAGTTGCTGCGCTCCAGCTCGGCTTCGAGCAGGGCGAACACGGCTTTCTGTTGCGAGCGTCGGGCGATCACGTAAACGATGTTGGTGACTTCGGCCGAGACCACATCCAGTGGCTGGCGGTTGATATTGTTGACAATCGGCCGCAGCAAGGTGTTGGCGGCGAGGATGAACAGCGTGCCGAGCACCGCTTCGGCCAACAGGTCGGCACCGGCGCAGGCACCGACGGCGGCGGAGGTCCACAGGGTCGCGGCGGTGTTGAGGCCACGGACGTTGCCCTCCTCGCGCATGATCACCCCGGCGCCGAGAAAGCCGATGCCGGAGACCACGTAGGCAACCACGCGCACCGCGCCATCAGCACCGCCGAGGCGGTTGGCCATGTCGACGAAAATCGCCGCGCCGACCGCCACCAATACGTTGGTGCGCAGACCGGCGGTGCGCTGCCGGTACTGGCGCTCGAAACCGATCAGGCCACCGAGGATGAACGCTGCGCTGAGGCTGACGAGAGTGTCGAGCAGCGAGGTGAGGTTGAGGTTGTTGATGGCTTGCATGATGAAGCTCCTTGAATAAACCACTGCCCCCTGTGGGAGCGGGCTTGCTCCGGGCGGCGATCCGACGAAGGCGGTTATTCAGTCACAGTTGTAGTGGCTGACACACCGCCTTCGCGAGCAAGCCCGCTCCCACAGGGGAACAGTGTTGTCCGAACCTTTATTGCCAGCCGAACCGGCGGATGTAGAAGCCTTTCACCGCCTGGGTCAGCGCCATGTACGCCAACAGGATCATCGGCAGGAACACGAAGTACATCGACGGCAGCGCCTGCAGTTTGAAGTAGTCGGCCAGCGGCCCCATCGGCAGGAAGATCCCGACCGCCATGATGATCCCGGTCATCACCAGCAGCGGCATGGCTGCACGGCTTTGCAGGAATGGAATCTTCGGCGTGCGGATCATGTGCACGATCAGCGTCTGGGTCAGCAAGCCCACCACGAACCAGCCGGACTGGAACAGGGTCTGGTGATCCGGGGTGTTGGCATCGAACACATACCACATCAAGGCGAACGTCAGGATGTCAAAGATCGAACTGATCGGACCGAAGAACAGCATGAAGCGTCCAACATCAGCCGGCTGCCAGCGTTGCGGCTTTTTCAGCATCTCGTCATCGACGTTGTCGAACGGAATGGCGATCTGCGAAATGTCGTAGAGCAGGTTCTGTACCAGCAGGTGCATCGGCAGCATCGGCAGGAACGGAATGAACGCACTGGCGACCAGTACCGAGAACACGTTGCCGAAGTTGGAGCTGGCGGTCATCTTGATGTACTTGAGCATGTTGGCGAAGGTGCGGCGCCCTTCGAGCACGCCCTCCTCCAGCACCATCAGGCTCTTTTCCAGGAGGATGATGTCGGCGGCTTCCTTGGCGATGTCCACCGCGCTGTCCACCGAAATACCGATGTCAGCCGTGCGCAGTGCCGGCGCATCGTTGATGCCGTCGCCCATGAAGCCGACCACATGCCCGTTGCCCTTGAGAATGCGCACGATGCGCTCCTTGTGCGACGGAGTCAGCTTGGCGAAGACATTGGTCTTCTCCACGGCGATTGCCAGTTGGGCATCACTCATGCGCTCGATGTCATTGCCCATCAGCAGGCCCTGTTGGGCCAGACCGACTTCGCGGCAAATCTTCGCCGTCACCAGTTCGTTGTCACCGGTCAGCACTTTGACGGCGACACCGTGTTCGGCCAAAGCCTTGAGCGCCGGCGCGGTGCTTTCTTTCGGTGGATCGAGGAACGCCACATAACCGATCAGCGTCAATTCCTGCTCATCCGCCAGGCTGTAAGTGTCGCGACCTTCCGGCATCGAGCGGGCAGCCACGGCCACCACGCGCAAGCCTTCAGCGTTGAATGCTGCGGTGACCTGACGAATCCGGGTCAGCAATTCATCGCTCAAGGCTTCTTCGACTTCGCCGTGCTGCACACGGGTGCACACCGCCAGTACTTCCTCTACCGCGCCTTTGCAGATCAGCAGATGCGGTTCACCACGCCCTTCAACCACCACCGACATGCGCCGGCGATTGAAGTCGAACGGGATCTCATCGACCTTGCGAAACGCCGTGCCGACCTTCAGCTCACGGTTGATTTCCACGTGCTCCAGCACCGCTACATCGAGCAGGTTTTTCAGCCCGGTCTGGTAGTAGCTGTTCAGATAAGCCATTTCCAGCACGTCATCCGAGTCTTCACCCCAGACATCGACGTTGCGCGCGAGGAAGATCTTGTCCTGGGTCAGGGTGCCGGTCTTGTCGGTGCACAGCACGTCCATGGCGCCGAAGTTCTGGATCGCGTCGAGACGCTTGACGATGACTTTCTTGCGCGACAGGAACACCGCACCTTTGGCCAGGGTCGAGGTGACGATCATCGGCAGCATTTCCGGAGTCAGGCCGACAGCGATCGACAGCGCGAACAACAGGGCTTCAGTCCAGTCGCCCTTGGTGAAACCGTTGATGAACAGCACCAGCGGCGCCATGACGAACATGAAGCGGATCAGCAGCCAGCTGACTTTGTTCACACCGAGCTGGAACGAGGTCACCGCACGGTCAGTCGCGCCGACCCGTTGCGCCAGCGCACCAAAATAGGTGCTGTTGCCGGTGGTGAGAATCACCGCCATCGCCGTGCCGGACACCACGTTGGTGCCCATGAACAGGATGTTCTCCAGCTCTAGCGGATTGCGCGTGTCGCGGTCGGCCTGGCGGGCAAATTTTTCCACCGGCATCGATTCACCGGTCATCGCCGCCTGGCTGACGAACAGGTCCTTGGCGCTGAGCACCCGGCAGTCGGCAGGAATCATGTCGCCGGCAGACAGTACGATCAGGTCGCCCGGCACCAGTTGCTTGATTGGCAGTTCGATCCGTGGCTCATCGCGGCGCATCACTGTGGCGGTGTTGCTGACCATCGCCTTGAGCGCATCGGCGGCCCGGTTGGATTTGCTTTCCTGCCAGAAGCGCAGCAGCGTCGACAGCACCACCATGGAGAAAATCACCGTGGCGGCTTTGAGGTCTTCGGTCAGCCACGAGATCACCGCCAACAGGGTCAGCAGCAGGTTGAACGGGTTTTTGTAGCAGTGCCACAAGTGGGTCCACCATGGCAGCGGCTGCTCGTGTTCGACTTCGTTGAGGCCGTACTGCGCGCGCAGTGCGTCGACTTCAAAATCGGTCAAACCGTCGGTGTGGGTGCCCAGCGACGACAGCAGTTCGCTGCTGTCGCGATGGGCCGCATCGACCAGGGTGTTGGCCAGGGTGGGCGGCACTTCACGGCTGACCGTGGTGTCGTTGATCGATTCCAGCAACGCCAGACGGCGGAAGTGCCGGGCGATGTGGCGTGTACGCAGGAAGCCTGCGAAAAATTCCTTGAGCGTAAGTTTCATGGCTGTTGCCCCTATGGTCAGCCGGGAAACCGTCGAGCAGGTACGACCATGCCTCGAGCGCCGGAAAATCCGGCACGGCAAGGCTTGGCGCGCCGGTCAGAAAAGACAGGCGTGTCGATAGGTTTGCGATCACGACCACACGGTCGGAACCACACACGTTCAGTGTCGATGAGAAGGACGTCGGGACATGGTCTCAGCTGACCATGATCGGGATGCCGCTGCTCGCTTTTACGGCGAGACAACGGCAGAGAAAGGCTGCGCGTTATCTTGCCGAGAATCTGCCGGTTACCGAGACCGGCCGACAACTGTCACTCGAACAAGTACCCACTGTGGGTCTCCGCTATTGATGAAAACGCGCGAAGCTTACGCCTCGATGATGGATGAGTAAACCCGTGTAAGAAGGTGTGTCGAGGAATATCGGGGGATATTCAGGAAGGGTTCAGGAATGGGTTTTTGCGGTGGTCTTGGAGGCCCCTTCGCGAGCAAGCCCGCTCCCACATTGGATCTCTGCTGACCACAAAATCTGTGTTCAATGAAGATCCCCTGTGGGAGCGGGCTTGCTCGCGAAAGCGGTGTATCAGGCAATACAGAATCAGCTGGCCGTCGCCAACAACAAATCCGCCATCGAACGATGCCCACGGTGCTTGCCATGCTCGTACAGCGAGCCGGCAATCTCGTCGGCGCGCACCGGCAGCACCGACAGCAACGTGTCGCTCAGACCATGGCTGGCCTGGCAGAAGCCCTGCATGTACAGGCCGGCCTTGCAGCGCTCGTCGGTGATCAGTCTGTAGTTGCGATCGACCTCGAAATCACCGAGGTATTCCTCCAGCGGAGCCAGCAGTTTGCGGTGCATCTGCCGCTCGTAACCGGTGGCCAGGACCACGGCGTCATAGACACGCACGGTGACTTCGCCGGTGGCGTTGTTGCGCACCGCCAGTTCAATACCGCGCTCGGTGGCGGTGGCGCTTTCAACGGTGGTCAGGGTGCGGAATGCATGACGGGCGATGCCCGAGACTTTCTGCCGATAGAAGATGCCGTAGATGCGTTCGATCAGGTCGATGTCCACCACTGAGTAGTTGGTGTTGTGGTACTCGTTGACCAGGCGCTCGCGCTCGGCACTGTTTTGCTGGAACACCAGATCGGTGAACTCCGGCGAGAACACTTCGTTGACGAACGGGCTGTCGTCCGCAGGCTTGAGGGCCGAGCCGCGCAGGATCATGTCGACCTGCACCGACGGGAACGAATCGTTCAGATCGATGAAGGCTTCCGCCGCGCTCTGCCCGCCACCGATGATCGCAATGCTCATCGGTTGATTGTTCACACACGGCTGTCTGGCCATCTGCGACAGGTACTGCGAGTGGTGGAACACGCGGCTGTCGCCCTTGAGCGCCTTGAACGCTTCGGGAATACGCGGCGTGCCGCCGGCGCTGACCACCACCGAACGCGCGGTGCGCACGAACTGCTGACCTTCGGTATCGCGGGAGATCACGCGCAGCGCTTCAACCTGATGGTTGTGCAGCACCGGTTCGATGGTCAGCACTTCTTCGCCGTAGCGGCTCTGCTCGGTGAACTGCCCGGCGACCCAGCGCAGGTAGTCGTTGTACTCCATGCGGCACGGGTAGAAGGTGCCGAGATTGATGAAGTCCACCAGACGCCCGTGGTGCTTGAGGTAGTTGACGAACGAGTACGGACTGGTCGGGTTGCGCAGGGTCACCAGATCCTTGAGGAAGGAAATCTGCAACTCGCTCTGGGTCGACAGGGTGTTGCCGTGCCAGCTGTAGTCGGCCTGCTTGTCGAGGAACAGCACATCCAGCTCGCCGTGGGTCGGGCCGCGCTCTTGCAGAGCGATGGCCAGGGCCAGGTTGGAAGGGCCGAAACCGACGCCGATCAGGTCGTGAACGATGGGCGATGCAATTGCCTGTGTCATTTCCAGTGTCCTCTGGATGAACCCCTCAACACGGGGATAAAGCCTGGGTGACCTGACCGGCCCGAAACAGGTCAGCAGGTCGTCTGTTGAGTAGGAACGAGGACGATGAAAGGAAATTTAACCAGCCGGGATCAATGGGCATCCCATTGTTTGATTCGCAACCGGCAATGCTTCATGGCATTGACGATGTGTTTTTCCACCAACGCCTTGGAGATCCCGAGGGTCGCGGCAATTTCGGGGTGGGACAGGCCTTCGATCTTGCGCAGCAAAAAGCTGTCGCGGCACAACGGCGGCAACTCCGCCAGCGCACGCTGGAGCATTTCCAGACGCTGGCCGTGATCGAGGGTGCCATGGGGTGACGGGGTGAAATAGCGCTCTTCGCTGTCGAGCACATCAAGCGACTCGACCTGACGCAGGGCATTGCGCCGATGATCATCGATGACCAGGTTCAGCGCGGTGCGATAGAGAAACGCCCGGGGTTGCTCGATGGGCGTGTCGCTGGAACGCTCCAGCACCCGCAAATAAGCGTCATGCACCACATCTTCGGCAACCTGACGGTTGCCCAGCCTGGCGTTCAGGAAACACACCAGCTCCCGATAGTAGTTTTCCAACATGACTCCCGACCGCATCGATGCAGTTCCTGTCCTTGAGCACACGGATTCCGCCGCCCGCGATCCGCAGTAGCAAGATGGTGGCAACTTGAGTTGCGTAATTTATAGTAATTCTCATATAGATTTAAAGAGCTGTTTCCACATCCGGGCCAAATAGTCCTCTGCGGCTACCTGTTACTTGATGTGTGCGCACTTAAATTCCCTTGCGCACTCATCGTTTACAGGACAGCTCCCCGTATCTGTCGCGCCTTGCGACAGCGTTCACCCCCCGCGCACTGCGCCGCCGCGGTTGAACGACGGGCCGAACCTACTGGCCGGAACCCTGCATGAAACGTCCCCGCTCCGCCCGACGCGCCCTGTTTGCCGCCCTTTGTCTGATTCCCGTGATCGCCGTTGCCGCGTGGCAGGTTTTGCCGCCCGGGCGGGACGCCCTCGCCACCGTTCAGGTGACCCGCAGCAATATCGAAAACAGCGTGACCGCATTGGGCACTTTGCAGCCGCGTCGTTATGTGGATGTCGGCGCGCAGGCTTCCGGGCAGATCCAGAAGATCCATGTCGAGGCTGGCGATACGGTCAAGGAAGGCCAGTTGCTGGTGGAGATCGACCCCTCCACGCAAAAAGCCAAACTCGATGCCGGGCGTTTCTCGATCGAAAACCTCAAGGCGCAACTGCAGGAGCAGCGCGCCCAGCACGATCTCGCACAGCAGAAATACCAGCGCCAGCAGAAGCTCGCCGCCGGTGGCGCGACCCGTGAAGAAGATGTGCAGACCGCACGCGCCGAAGTTCGCGCCACCCAGGCGCGCATCGACATGTTCCAGGCGCAGATCCGCCAGGCCCAGGCAAGCCTGCGCAGCGACGAGGCCGAGCTCGGCTACACACGCATTTATGCACCGATGAGCGGCACGGTGGTGGCCGTCGGCGCGCGGGAAGGCCAGACACTCAATGCGCAGCAACAGACACCGTTGATCCTGCGCATCGCGCGGCTATCGCCAATGACGGTCTGGGCCGAGGTGTCCGAAGCGGACATTGGTCACGTCAAACCTGGCATGACCGCCTACTTCACCACCCTCAGTGGTGGCAGCCGGCGCTGGAACAGCACTGTGCGGCAGATTCTGCCGGTGCCGCCGCGCCCCCTCGAACAGAATCAGGGCGGCAGCCCCACCAGTGGTCGCAGCGGCAGCGAACGGGTGGTGCTGTACACCGTACTGCTCGATGTCGACAACGCTGACAACAGCCTGATGACCGACATGACGGCGCAGGTGTTCTTTGTCGCGCAACAGGCCAGGGACACCCTGACCGTGCCAAGCGCCGCCCTGCAGCCAGGCACGCGGGCGCAGTGGCAACGGGCGCAGGTCGTTGCCGCCAATGGCGAAATCCAGTCCCGCGACGTGCGAACCGGCATCAGCGATCGCCTGCGCACGCAAGTGCTCGAAGGTCTGGTCGAGGGCGATCACGTCCTCAGCGCTCCGGCCACCGGCAGCGGAGGCTGAATGCAAACGCCCCTGATTGACCTGCGGCAGATCCGCAAATCCTACGGCGGCAATGACAGCCCGCTGGTGGAGGTGTTGCGCGGCATCGATCTGTCGATTCATGCCGGCGAGTTCGTGGCCATCGTCGGCGCGTCCGGTTCCGGCAAATCGACGCTGATGAACATCCTTGGCTGCCTCGATCGCCCCACCAGCGGCGAATATCGTTTTGCCGGTGAAGATGTCGCGCAACTGGACACCGACGAACTGGCGTGGCTGCGCCGCGAGGCGTTCGGTTTCGTGTTCCAGGGCTATCACCTGATTCCGTCCGGCTCCGCTCAGGAAAACGTCGAGATGCCGGCCATCTACGCCGGCACTCCGGCGGCGGAACGCCACGCGCGGGCCAGTGCATTGCTGGAGCGCCTCGGCCTGGCCAGTCGCACCGGTAACCGCCCGCACCAACTCTCCGGCGGTCAGCAGCAGCGTGTATCGATTGCCCGGGCGCTGATGAACGGCGGTCACATCATCCTCGCCGACGAACCCACCGGCGCCCTCGACAGCCACAGCGGTGCCGAGGTCATGACCTTGCTCGACGAACTCGCCAGTCAGGGCCATGTGGTGATTCTCATCACCCACGACCGCGAAGTGGCGCAACGCGCCAAACGCATCATCGAAATCCGCGACGGCCTGATCATCAGCGACACCGCCGAACATCCGTCAGCCGCGCCCCGTACCGCCAACCCCGGCGCCCTGCAAGCGGTCGATCTGCGCCAGCGCCTGAGCGCCGGCAGTACCCAGACCGGCGCCTGGAAAGGCGAACTGGTGGATGCGGTGCAAGCCGCCTGGCGAGTCATGTGGATCAATCGGTTTCGCACCGCGCTGACGCTGCTCGGCATCGTCATCGGCGTGGCTTCGGTGGTGGTGATGCTGGCGGTTGGCGAAGGCAGCAAACGCCAGGTGATGGCGCAGATGGGCGCCTTCGGCTCCAACATCATTTATCTGAGCGGCGCCGCGCCCAACCCGCGCACGCCACCGGGGATCATTACGCTCGATGACGTCGCCGAGCTGGCCACCCTGCCCCAGGTCGAACGCATCATGCCGGTCAACGGCTCGACCGCCGGCGTGCGTTTCGGCAACGCCGATCACAGCAGTTATGTCGGTGGCAACGACACCAACTTCCCGATCATCTTCAACTGGCCGGTGGTCCAGGGCAGTTACTTCACCCAGGCCGACGAAGACAGTGCCGCCGCTGTGGCGGTAATCGGTACCAAAGTGCGCGACAAGTTGCTCAAGGATGTCGCCGATCCGATCGGCCAGTACATCCTGATCGAAAACGTGCCGTTCCAGATCCTCGGCGTTCTCGCCGAAAAAGGCTCAAGCTCGGGCGACTCGGACAGCGACAATCGCATTGCCGTGCCCTACTCCGCGGCCAGCATGCGTCTGTTCGGCAGCCGCAATCCGGAATACGTGGTGATCGCCGCCAGGGATGCGCGCAAGGTCAAGGACGCCGAACAGACCATCGAACAAGCGATGCTGCGCCGGCACAACGGCAAGAAGGACTTCGAACTCACCAACAACGCCGCGATGATCCAGGCCGAGGCGCGCACCCAAGGCACGCTGTCGCTGATGCTCGGCGCCATTGCTGCCATTTCGCTGCTGGTGGGCGGTATCGGCGTGATGAACATCATGCTGATGACCGTGCGCGAACGCACCCGGGAAATCGGCATTCGTATGGCCACCGGCGCCCGTCAGCGCGACATCCTGCGCCAGTTTCTCACCGAAGCGGTGATGCTTTCGGTGGTCGGCGGCATTGCCGGCATCAGCCTGGCAATGCTGGTCGGCGGCGTCCTGATGTTCAGTGGCGTAGCGATCGCGTTTCAATGGCTGGCTGTGCTCGGCGCCTTTGCCTGCGCACTGGTCACCGGTGTCATCTTCGGCTTCATGCCTGCCCGCAAGGCCGCCCGGCTCGATCCGGTCACGGCCCTTACCAGTGAATGATCGATCTATGAAAGCGCCACTGACCCTCCTCGCCGCCAGCCTGTTGCTGGCGGCCTGCAGCAGCCCTGCGCCACGCCCCGACAGCGGCGTGCAGCCACCGCCCGCCTGGCAGTCACCGGATCATCCCGGTGCGGTGCAAAGCAACCGCCAATGGTGGACGCAGTTCGGCAGCCCCGAACTCGATCGACTGGTCGAACAGGCACGCCTGGGCAGCCATGACCTCGGCGCCGCGGTGGCCCGGGTCAGGCAGGCGCAGGCCAGCGCGACGATTGCGGGCGCCCCGCTACTGCCGGAAATCAAGGCCGGACTGAATGCCAATCGGCAGAAACTGTTGCACGGCAAGGGCTACAGCCAACTGGACGTGAACCCCGACAAGCGTTCGCTGGATTACTACGACGCAGAGCTGAGCGCCAGTTACGAAATCGACTTCTGGGGTGGCAAACGCGCCGCCCGCGACAGCGCGGTGTTCGGCGTGCAAGCCAGCGAATTCGATCGCGCCACCG
Source organism: Pseudomonas sp. 13B_3.2_Bac1 (assembly GCF_025466205.1). Taxonomy (NCBI): domain Bacteria; kingdom Pseudomonadati; phylum Pseudomonadota; class Gammaproteobacteria; order Pseudomonadales; family Pseudomonadaceae; genus Pseudomonas; species Pseudomonas sp. 13B_3.2_Bac1. The sequence goes on along the minus strand of NZ_JANLOG010000079.1, from coordinate 70,267 downwards.
TCGAACTGACCTTGCAAAGCGGCGTTGCCACCAGCTACACCCAGGCCCTGGCGTTGCGTGAGCAGGCGCGCATCGCCGAACTCAATCTGGCCAACGCGCAAAACGTATTGCACCTGGTGCAAACCCGCTTCGACGCCGGCAGCGCCACCGCACTGGAACTGGCCCAGCAGAAAAGCCTGGTGGCCGAACAACAGCGCAAGTTGCCGCTGGTGCAGCAACAGGCACGCGAAGCACTGATCAGCCTTGCCGCCCTGCTCGGCCAACCGGTGCAGACGCTGTCCTCACCTCAACAGTCATTCGAACAATTGCAGTGGCCGAACATCGCCAGTGGCGTGCCCAGCGATCTGCTGAGCCGGCGCCCGGACATCGCCAGCGCCGAAGCCAGACTCGCGGCCGCGCAAGCCGATGTCACCGTGGCCCGGGCGGCCATGCTACCCAAAGTCACCCTCACCGCCAGCCTCGGCACCGGCGCCGATCTGGCGGCGGATCTGCTGCGCACGACGTTCTATAACCTGTCATCCGGGTTGACCGCGCCGATCTTCAACAATGGCCGTCTGAGCGCCGAACGCGACAAGGCCAAGGCCCGTCAGGACGAACTGCTGGAGACGTATCGCGGGGCAATCATCAATGGCTTCGCCGACGTCGAAAAAGCCCTCAGCAGCATTCGCGGCCTCGACGAACAACGGCAATGGCAAAGCGAAGAGCTGAGCCAGGCGCAAACCGCATTCGACATCGCCCAAAGTCGCTATCAGGCCGGTGCCGAAGACTTGCTCACCGTGCTGCAAACCCAGCGCACGCTGTATGCGGCGCAGGACATGAACGTGCAACTGCGCCTGTCGCGCTTGCAGGCCAGCATTGCCTTGTACAAGGCATTGGGCGGCGGCTGGCAAGTCATCTGACCGTCCCTTGTCGACTGTCCCGACGCCTTCGCGAGCAGGCTCGCTCCCACAGGGGTGATGGGGCGCGTCGCAGATCGAGGCTCAACGCAGATCCCCGTGGGAGCGAGCCTGCTCGCGAAAGCGCCAGGTCAGGCGAAACCAATCCCTCAGGGCAAAAAAAATCGCAGCTCCGGGCTGCGATTTTTTTGTGCTTAGAGTTGCCGCCCCTTCACCTTCAAATGTCGGGCGTACCACGGTCGCTGCGGCACCTTGCGGAACAGGTCGGCCATGTGGTCTTCATCGCCAAAGGTGATGCGCAGCGCGAGCTTCATGGTTTCCGGGTCCATCTCCACCGAGCGGCCGATCTGCAGGCCCGGCACGGTACTGCAGCCATGGGTGTCCGGCCCCAGCCACGGATCGTCGACTTCAACCCAGCGCCCCGGGGCAAACCACGGCACGCCATTGACCTCCAGGCGACTGACTTCGCCCGGGTGAAAACGCTCATGGGCGCGAAACCAGTCTTCGAGGCGATCATCGATCCAGCCGTGAAAACGCCAGAACACCGGGTTCACATGGGAGGAAAACGGGTCGCCGAGAAAGTCGTTTTCCGGGGCGTACCAACGCGCGGCAAAATCCGCCTGATCGCGCGCCATCGGCACCGGAATATCGTTGGACGGGTCGCGTGCCACCGACGCCCAGCGCATATGCAACCAATCGTGCAGGCCCAGCTCTACTTCTGAGCCGAACTGGCCAAGGGTGAGTTTCGACAAGTATCGCGGGTCGCGGTACTGCGATTCCCAGACCTGGAAATTGCTGTGGTAAGTCTCGGCCGCCTTGATGTCGCTGACCCACTGGGTGTACTCATCATCGCCGTCGGTCACCCAGGTCGGCGGCAAGGCGTTGCCGTCGTGGTTGTCGAAGTAGCGGGCGAAGCCCTGACGGTCGCGTTCCAGTTCCGGTTGCGGCATGGGGAACGCCGGCCACGACGGCAAGTCCTGCATCGAGCGGGCCTTACCCAGCATGTGCCGGTGCATGAAGAAAAAGTCGATGCCCGAACCATTGCGATCCTTGCGTGGCCCGCGAGCATCCCGTTCCTTGTCGCGCGGCCCGGGTTGCCAGCCGATTCCGCGCAGGGCCTCGCGCTTTTTCTCCGAGAGTTTGTGCCACTTGTCACGGGTCGCATGCCAGAGCTGGTGGAACAAGCGATGTTCCGGAGCGACCAGCCACGCCAACAGTGTCGGGTTCAATCCAGTGCGCTCGCGAGCCTCGGGAAAGCGTCGCTTGATGGCGATGAAATGGTTGTCGAGCTCGGGCAAGCCCAACGGTCGATCCAGGCGCAACACCTGCCCGGTAAGCGTGCCGCTGCCGGCATTGCCGAACGCCGCCCAGACTTCGTCCAGTTTGACTTTGAATTCATAGACTGGCGGCGCTTGCGGCGCATCGGTGCGCAGCAGCCGCCAGTACATCTCGGCGCCATTGCCCGGCGCCAGATCGCCAATCACCCGATAACGCGCCGGCGCGTCAGAACGCAGATTGGCCCCGGTATCGAGGAATCCGCGCAAGCCGCGGCCACGACGGGCAATGTCGAGAAACAATTCCAGACCTTCGTGTGGCAGGCCGTCCAGCCCTGCGGCGGCTCCGCTGAAACGGATATCCCACACGCCGCGCAGGTTGTCCGCCAACTGCTGACCGGCCGTGTCGGCCAGATCCACTGTGGCCTCTCCCGGTGTGATCGGAAACTCCTCACGGGTCAGCTCACGATGTGCATAAAAAGCGGCAGGCAGCGCGGCGCCCGTAAGTGCCATGCCCGCCATGAACCAGCGTCGAGAGATCGTCATTGCCCTACCTGTGTCAGCCATGAAGCAGGCTTTATCCAAGCTAGAACGTTTGCTCGCCGAGGAAATTTATGGCCCCGGCAAAAGATCACAGCACGCCATCAACGCTTTTCACCCGCACCACTAAATTACCCGTCCGGTCACTCGTTCCTCCCAGATAGCAAAGGCCCCTGCGCCTGCACTTCGACGGCGAACCTGAATGAGATGGCAATGACAAAACCGCGTTCGAAAAAGGCTCTATTTATCGGCCTGCCGCTGGCCTTGGCGATCAGCGCCGGCGCAGGGTTTCTGGCCTGGGATTACTGGTTTCGGGACAACCCCGGCTATCCGGTCAAAGTGATGAAACAGGCAACCGAGCTGCAGGATCGCATCCTCTCGTTCGACAGCCACATCACCGTGCCCCTGAGTTTCGGCGCACACGGCAACGAAGCCGACAAGGACGGCTCGGGCCAGTTCGACCTGATCAAGGCCAATCGCGGTCGCTTGTCCGGCGCGGCACTGACCGTGTTCGGCTGGCCGGAAATGTGGAACGGCCCGAATGCGCCGCATCGCCCGACCGAGGGCTTTGTCGAGGAAGCGCGCAACCAGCAGGAAGTGCGCTACAAAATCATTTCCGGGATGGTCCGCGACTTTCCCAATCAGGTTGGCATCGCCTACACCCCGGATGATTTCCGCCGCCTGCATGGCGAAGGCAAGTTTGCGATTTTCATCAGCATGCTCAACGCCTACCCGCTGGGCAACGACCTGAGCAAACTGGACCTGTGGGCCGGGCGCGGCATGCGCATGTTCGGCTTCAGCTACATCGGCAACAACAGCTGGGCCGACTCGTCGCGCCCGCTACCGTTTTTCAATGATTCCCCCGATGCCCTCGACGGTCTCTCGGACATCGGCAAGCAAGCAGTGCATCGCCTGAACGATCTGGGCGTGATCATCGACGTCTCGCAGATGTCGACCAAGGGCCTGGAACAGGTCGCGCAACTGAGCCGTACACCGCTGGTGGCTTCGCACTCGGCGCCACGGGCAGCGGTGGATATTCCGCGCAACCTCAGCGACAAGGAATTGCAGCTGATCAAGAACAGCGGCGGCGTGGTGCAGGTGGTCGGGTTCTCGCAATACCTCAAACCGCTGACCCAAGGCACCCAGGACAAACTCAACGCACTGCGCGCGCGCTTCGACCTGCCGCCGTTGCCGAACCTGGCCATGGCGCTGATGCCGGGCGATCCGATCATCACTGCCTGGTCCGAACAGAAACTCGGCCAGTACGCCAGCGGCCTCTACGCGATCCTTGAAGAAGAACCGAAAGCGACCCTCAAGGACCTCGGTGACGCCATCGATTACACCGTGCGCAAAATCGGCATCGACCATGTCGGTATCGCTTCGGACTTCAACGACGGCGGCGGTATCAAGGGTTGGGAAAACGTCGGGGAGATCCGCAACGTCACCGCCGAACTGATCCAGCGCGGCTACTCCGAAGCAGACATCGCCAAACTGTGGGGCGGCAACTTCATGCGCGTCTGGGATCAGGTGCAGAAAGCGGCCAAACCTGCGTTGATCTCCCGCCAGGACAGCGCCCAGCCATGACCGACCGCCGCACGTTTCTGAAACAGGCAGGCGTGGTCGCCGCCGCCCTGCCGTTTGGCGCAACGCTCGCTGCGCCAGCAATGGCCGCACCCGCCGCCGTGCCTTCCGGGAGCAAATGGACGCAGTTGCGCCAGTTGTTCGAGCAGGATCCGCAAGCGATTCACTTCGCCAACTTTCTGGTCACCTCCCACCCCAAACCCGTGCGCGAGGCCATCGCACGCCATCGTGCAGCGCTGGATCTGAACCCGGGCCTGGCCATGGACTGGGATTTGGGCGTCACCGAAAAGCGCGAAGACAATGTGCGGGTCTGGGCCGGCAAATACCTGCAGGCCAAACCGAGCCAGATCGCCCTCACCGGCAGCACCACCGAAGGCCTGGCGATGATTTACGGTGGCGTGCATATGCGCCCGGATCAGGAAATCCTCACCACCGAGCACGAGCACTATTCGACCCGCAACATCCTCGATTTCCGCACCCGCCGCGATGGCACCCGGGTGCGAAAACTCAAGCTGTTCGAAACCCCGCAAAGCATTTCGCTGGATCAGGTGCTCGACACCATCAACCGCAACATCCGCCCTGAAACCCGCGTACTGGGGATGACCTGGGTGCATTCGGGCAGTGGCGTGAAGTTGCCGATCGGCGACATTTCGCGGCTGGTCGATGAGCACAACCGTCAGCGCGAGGATCAGGACCGATTGATTTACGTGGTCGACGGTGTGCACGGCTTCGGCGTCGATGATCTGAGTTTCCCGCAGATGAACTGCGACTTTTTCATTGCCGGCACCCACAAATGGATGTTCGGCCCGCGCGGCACCGGCATCGTCTGCAGCCGCAGTGAAGAAGTGAAATACGTCAGCCCGAGCGTGCCGACGTTCTCCGAAGCCACGACGTTCGCCACCACCATGACCCCGGGCGGCTACCACGCTTTCGAACACCGCTGGGCACTGGACGAGGCCTTCAAACTGCATCTGCAACTGGGCAAGGCCGACGTTCAGGCACGCATTCATCAGCTCAACAGTTATTTGAAAGAGCGCTTGCGGGAACACGCGAACATCGAACTGGTGACCCCGCTCGATCCGCAGTTTTCTGCCGGTTTCACGTTCTTCCGGGTCAAGGGCCAGGACAGCGACGAGGTCGCCGCCTACCTGATGAACCAGCGGGTGATCTGCGACGCCGTCAGCCGCGATGTCGGCCCGGTGATCCGCACCGCCCCCGGGCTGCTCAACAGCGAAGCCGAAGTCGACCGGTTCATGGACATCCTCGGCAAAAAACTGCGCGCCTGAGCGCTCGCCCCCGGTTTCCTTTCACAGAGACGACTCATGAAAAAGCCTCACGCCTCATTCATCTTCAAGGCCCTCCCCGCACTGGTCCTGACCGCGCTCTGCGTCGGCCTGTTGCCCGGTGCCGCCCAGGCTGCGACCCCGCCCGCTCCGGGCAAAGTGTTCAAGGACTGCAAGGACTGCCCGGAAATGGTGGTGCTGCCCACTGGCAGCTTCACCATGGGCACCCCGGAGGACGAAGTCGGCCGCGAGCCGGATGAAGGTCCGCGCCACGTGGTGACCTTCAGCAAACCGTTCGCCATCAGCCGTTTCCAGGTACTGGTCGGCGAATGGGACGCGTATGTGCGCGATACCGGCAACAAGCCCTACGACTTCGATGATCGCCCGGGCCGCCGCTGCACCGCCGGCAAACCGGAGTTCAAGCAGACCGCGCGCGACCCGGCGGTGTGCATGAACGTGGCCGAAGCTCAGGGCTATATCGATTGGCTGTCGAAAAAGACCGGCCACAGCTATCGCCTGCAAAGCGAATCGATCCGCGAATACGCCGCCCGTGGCGGCAGCACCGGGCCCTTCCCGTTCCCGTTCGATGAAGGCAACAACTACCAGATTTCCAAACACGCCAACACCTATGGCGCCGCCGACGGCTACAACTTCACCTCGCCGGCCGGGACCTTTCCGGCCAACGCTTTCGGCGTCTACGACGCCCACGGCAACGTCTATGAGTGGACCGCCGATTGCTATCACAAGGACTATTCCGGGGTACCCGACGACGGTCGCCCGTGGGTGCAGGAACACTGTGAACGCCAGGTCATGCGCGGCAACGACTGGGGCGAAGCGCCGGTGTTCTCCCGCTCCGGCAACCGCAACAGCAGCTGGCCGACCAGCAAGGGTGACTGGCTCGGTTTCCGCGTAGTGCGTGACCTCTGATCCTGCCCGCCACGACCGCAGCCCGTCTGCGGTCGTTTAAAGAAACTCCGTGACCATTCGTTTTCCTTAAGTACCGGCACTCCCTCCGCACCGAAGCAGGAATCCTCCATGACCAAGCCTACGCGTGGGGCGATCAACGAATTGTTCGCCCTGCTCAAGCCCTTCCGCCTGATCGTCTCTGTGTCCATCGTGCTCGGCATGATCGGTGGCCTGAGCGTCACCGTGCTGCTGGCGACCATCAACAATGCCTTGCACTCCGATGACGGCCTGACCCGCACGGTGGTCATGATCTTCGCCGGCCTCTGCGCCGTGGCGTTGCTGACGACGATTCTGTCGGACATCGGCACCAACTATGTCGGCCAGCACATCATTGCCAGGCTGCGCAAGGAACTGGGGGAGAAAGTGCTGTCGGCGCCGATCGACCAGATCGAACGCTATCGCAGTCACCGCTTGATCCCGGTGCTGACCCACGACGTCGACACCATCAGCGACTTCGCCTTCGCCTTTGCGCCGCTGGCGATCTCCATGACCGTCACCCTTGGCTGCCTCGGTTACCTGGCGATGCTGTCCTGGCCGATGTTCCTGATGATGCTGGTGGCCATCGCCATCGGCACCACGATTCAGGCGATTGCCCGGGCCAAGGGCATGCGCGGGTTCTACGCCGCGCGCGACTCCGAAGACGAACTGCAAAAGCACTACAACGCGATTGCCGAAGGGGCCAAGGAGCTGCGTATCCACCGCCCGCGGCGCCAGCGCATGTTTGTCGCCGGCATTCAGAAAACCGCGGAAAAGATCTGCGACACCCAGATCAAATCCATCAACACCTTCGTCATCGCCAAGTCGTTCGGCTCGATGCTGTTCTTCGTGGTGATCGGCATGGCTCTGGCGCTGCAATCCTTCTGGCCGAGCGGCGACAAAGCGGTCATGAGTGGATTTGTACTGGTGCTGCTGTACATGAAAGGCCCGCTGGAGCATCTGGTCAGCACCTTGCCGATCATCAGCCGCGCACAGATTGCGTTCCGCCGGATTGCCGAGCTGAGCGAACAGTTTTCCTCGCCGGAACCGCACCTGCTACTGGAAGACACGGGCAGCAAAGCGGCAGCCGTCAACAGCCTGGAGCTGCGCAACGTGCGCTACGCGTTCCCGGCCGTGGAAGGCAGCGAACCGTTCCGTCTGGGGCCGGTCAACCTGCGCATCGAACAAGGCGACATCGTGTTCATCGTCGGTGAAAACGGTTGTGGCAAAACCACGCTGATCAAATTGTTGCTCGGCCTGTACGCACCGACCGAGGGTGAAATCCGCGTCAACGATCAAGCAATCACCGCACTCAACCGCGATGACTACCGACAGAACTTCACCACGATCTTTGCCGACTACTACCTGTTCGACGACCTGATCCAGGGCGACCGTCAGGTGCCGCAGGACGCCACCCGCTACCTCGAGCGTCTGGAAATTGCGCACAAGGTCAGCGTGCGCGACGGTGCCTTCAGCACCACCGATCTGTCCACCGGCCAGCGCAAACGCCTGGCGCTGGTCAACGCCTGGCTCGAAGAGCGCCCGGTGCTGGTGTTCGATGAATGGGCGGCGGATCAGGATCCGACGTTCCGGCGGATTTTCTACACCGAGTTGCTGCCCGACCTCAAACGCCTGGGCAAGACCATCATCGTGATTTCCCACGATGACCGTTACTTCGACGTTGCCGACCAACTGGTGCGCATGGAGGCCGGAAAGGTCAAAAGCGAACTGCAGACTGCTTGAAATACGGGGCCGCGGCCAGGCCGGAAAAATAGTTTTCCGGTTTGCCGCGGCTTCCTCGTCTTAATGAGATGAATAAGAACCATTAACAACTATACCTGCCAAGGTCTTAACCTCATGTCCGCATCCCGTTTCATGCTTCGCCCCCTGACTCGAGCCCTGTTGATGCAGGGCGTCACACGTTCGCGACTGGCCGGCACCGGTCTCGGTCTGGCACTGACCGTTGCTGCCACCCCGTATGTCCAGGCGCAGGAATGGACACTGAACATTCCGGCCCAGCCACTGGCACAGGCTCTGCAGACCCTCAGCCAACAGACCAGCCTGCAAATCATCTACAGCCCGGAAAGCCTGCAAGGTCTGCGCTCCAGCGCGCTCAGCGGGCGCTATCAGGGTGATGATTCGCTTAACGCGATCCTCAAAGGCACCGGCATTCGCTATCAGCGTGACGGCAACACCGTGACCGTGCTCGGCCCGGCCACCGGCGATACCATGGAACTGGCGCCGACCAACGTCAACGCGCAACGCATGAGCGCCACCACCGAAGGCAGCAACTCCTACACCACCGGTGGCGTGACCATTGGCAAGGGCACGCATTCACTGAAAGAAACACCGCAGTCGATCACCGTCATGACGCGCAAGATGCTCGATGACCAGAACCTCAACACCATCGAACAAGTGATGGAGAAGACCCCGGGCATCACCGTTTACGACTCGCCAATGGGCGGCAAGTATTTCTACTCCCGCGGTTTCCGCATGAGCGGCCAGTATCAGTACGACGGCGTACCGCTGGATATCGGCAGCAGCTACGTGCAGGCCGACAGCTTCAACAGCGACATGGCCATCTACGACCGCGTGGAAGTACTGCGTGGCGCCGCCGGCATGATGAAAGGCGCCGGCGGCACCGCCGGTGGCGTCAACTTCGTGCGCAAGCGCGGCGGCGATACCGCCCACACTGAACTCTCGCTGTCGGCAGGCACCTGGGACAACTATCGCGGTCAGGTCGATACCGGTGGCCCGCTGAACGACTCGGGCACCATCCGTGGTCGCGCCGTGGTCACTGAGCAGACCCGTCAATATTTCTATGACGTCGCCAGCCGCAAGGATCAGATCTACTACGGCGCCCTGGACTTCGACCTCAGCCCCGACACCACCCTGGGTGTGGGCGTCGCCTGGGAAGACGTCGACGCCACGCCTTGCTGGGGCGGCCTGCCGCGTTACGCCGACGGCTCCGACCTGCACCTCAAGCGCTCGACCTGCCTGAACACATCCTGGAACAACCAGCGCAGCAAACGCGCCACCTACTTCACTGACCTCAAGCACCAGTTCAATGACGACTGGTCGCTCAAGGTCGCGGGCGTCTACTCGCGCAACACTCAGGACATGGAATACGCATTCCCGAGCGGTGCCGTGCCGGTCGGCGCCACTTCGTCCAGCACCTTGATGCTGGGCAGCACCTACGATTACGACCAGGTCGACTACGGCTTCGATACCTACGTTGACGGCAAATTCGACGCGTTCGGCCAGCAACATGAACTGACCGTCGGCGTAAACGCCAGCCGTTCGAACAAGGACGACTTCTACGCAGTGGCCGCGTTGCCACAACGTCAGAACGTGCTGGATCCGAACCACCACATCCCGCAACCGGATGAAAGCTATTACCTGGCCAATGCATCCCGTGGTGGCCCGGTGGACATGCACATCAAGCAATACGGCGCTTACTCCATCGGCCGCTTTAAACTGGCTGATCCGCTGACCCTCGTACTGGGCAGCCGGGTGAGCTGGTACAAGTCCGACACCGACTCGGTGCAGTACTTCCGCGGCGAAGGCACACCGGTCAACACCAAGTCCACCGAAACCGGCCAAGTCACGCCGTTCGCCGGTCTGCTGTTCGACCTCAACGACAACCTGACCGCCTACGCCAGTTACACCGACATCTTCACCCCGCAAGGCGCTTACAAGACCATCGATGGCAGCACCCTCAAGCCATTGATCGGCCAGAGCTACGAGTTGGGGATCAAGGGTGAGTGGTTCGACGGTCGTCTGAACAGCTCCTTCAGCCTGTTCCGCACCATTCAGAAAGATGCGGCCCAGGATGATCTGCGCTGCGAAGACAGCTCTTGCTCGATCAACTCCGGCAAGGTCCGCGCTCAGGGCTTCGAAGCGGAAGTCAGCGGTGAAGTGATTGACCGCCTGCAACTGCTGGCCGGCTACACCTACACCCAGACCAAAGTGCTGGAAGATGCCGACACCACGCTGGACGGCACCGCCTACAACTCTTATGTGCCACGTCACCTGTTGCGTGTCTGGGGTGACTACAGCCTGACCGGCCCGCTGGATCGCGTCACCGTCGGCGCCGGCGTCAACGCGCAGAGCGGCAACTATCGCGTCTCGCCGATTGGCGGTGGCAACATCAACGGTGCCGGTTATGCGGTGTGGAACGGTCGCATCGGCTACAAGATCGACGACACCTGGTCGGTCGCGCTCAACGGTAACAACCTGTTCGACAAGCGTTATTACTCGACCATTGGTACCGAGGGTTTCGGTAACTTTTATGGTGATCCGCGTAATTTCGTGATGTCGGTCAAGGCTGTCTTCTGATTGCTTCGGTTGTGAGAAAGCCCCGCTTTGGCGGGGCTTTTTTTTGTCTGTCTGGTGTTGGGGTGTTGGGATTAATGGGGGTTGGGATTGGGGGCATATCCGTTGCTGCGGGGGTTGCCGCTGGCGGTTTCGCTCTTACAGCGAGTCACCTTTTCCAAACGCCGAAAAGGTAACCCAAAAGGCTTTGCCCCGGCGTACGGCACTTCGCTGAGGCTCAGTGTTCCCTCGCTACGGTGTCCATCCGGGGGCATCGCCTCCGGTTTGCTTCGCTGCACCTCCTCTCGATGGATGCGGCTTCGCCGCATGGCGCTGCGCGCCTACCCCCCGGATGAACACCTACGCTCGGCCTGCCGAAGGGGCTGAAGATCAAAAGCCACATCAAAAGCCAGAGCCAAAGCCAAAGCCAAAGCGGATCAAAAGATCACAGCCTTCGGCAGTTCCTACATGGGATTGGGTGTATTCAGTTGGAGATTGGTCGGCTGACAGGCCGCCTTCGCGAGCAAGCCCGCTCCCACAGTTGGGCCGGGTGCATCAGCAAGAGATTGGTCGGCTGTCAGGCCGCCATCGCCAGCAGGCTGGCTCCTACAATTTAGAGAGCGTGCACCCCACGCGGCGAAGCCGCCCCACTCAACACAATGAGCGTTAGCTCGAGTAAAGCTTTTGATCTCAGGGCCCGTCGGCAGGCTGAGTGGAGGGATTTATCCGGGGGTGGGAGCGCAGCGACCGTTTGGCGCAGCCAAACACAGCGAGAGGAGGTGCAGCGAAGCAAACCGTAGGCGCTGCCCCCCGGATGAATCCCGCAGCGAAGGAACCCGAGCCCAGGCGAGGGCCGAACGTCAGGGCACAGACCTTTTGGTTACTTTTGGGGCGTTTGCCAAAAGTGACCCGCCGTAAGGGCGGAACCATAGGAGGCCGTAACCGCAGCAACGGATATTCACCCCAACCAAGGCATCACCCCAACCAAAGCATCACCCCAACAACCGCCCCAACGCCCTGCTCAAATCTTCATGCACCTGCAACACATCAGGCATGACCGCAGCCATACGCAGCAAATCATGGGTCAACCCCGGACAATGTTCGAGCTCAACCCTCACCCCGTGAGCACGCAATTTATCGACATAAGCCTGCCCTTCATCGAGCAACGGATCAAACCCGGCCAACAGCACAATAGCCGGTGCCACACCACGCAGATCCTCGGTCAGCAACGGCGAAAAACGCCAGTCCAGACAGTCGTGCGGGCTGCGCGCATAGTGCTGGTAGAACCAGTCCAGCGTTTCGTTTTCCAGCAAGTAACCTTCGCCGAACAGCAGACGCGAATCGTGGGGGCGTGAAGCATCGGTGACCGGATAACACAGCAACTGCGCCTTGGGCGCGATGGCTACGGTTTGCGGTTGTACGACTGCCTGTATCGCCAGCACGGTAGCCAGTGTGGCGCCGGCGCTGTCGCCGCCGAACGCTACGCGCGTGGTGTCGAGGCCGAGGCTCGTGGCGTTTTCCGCCAGCCACGACAAGGCGTCTTCGCCATCTTCCAGGGCCGCAGGAAAACGATGCTCGGGGGCCAATCGATAACCGACCGACAAAACCGCGCATGGCGTGCGCTGGCAAAACTCGCGGCACACACCGTCGTGGGAATCGAGGCTGCCGACGACGAATCCGCCACCGTGGAAATACACCAGCACCGGCAGCGGCGTGCCGGCGCCGTTCGGCCGATACAGGCGCAACGCCAAAGGCGTGCCGTTGCGGGCTGCCATGTCGATCTGCGTCACCGACAGATCCGAAGGCGCAGCCCAGCGCAGTTGCGCGGTGGTCTGCTCGAAGGTGGCACGGGCCTCGCTCGGGGTCATCTGGTGCATGGCCGGCAGGCCGGCGTCCTGGCTGTCTTGGGCCAGGTCGAGAAAGGCTTCCAGGTCAGGGTGTAACGACATCGCTAAGATCCTTGTATAAGCAAAAAAGGGGCGCGCCTCGGCAACGCCCCAAAATGACCGAGTGCCCGGCGATCAGCCGGCGCGTGCCATGCAATGCTCGATCAACGCCTCCAGCTCGCGCTGGTAATCGTTCATCAACGCATCCATGGTCCCGGCGCGATAGCGCTGGCTGCTGTAGATGCAGCGCAAGGCCAACTGACCGTCATAGACCTGGCCGACAATTTCCAGCCAGTTACCCAGGTTCGCCTTCAGGCTGTAGTTGTCGCCGGTCTCCTCCAGTGCCGGCACCAGCAATGCCTGCTCGTCGAAGCTCTGGTCGAACTGCCCCAGGTAATTGAACGTGACACGCGCCTGCGGCAGATCCGCCAGTTGCCGAGACACCTCGGCCCCCGCCAGATGGCGCAACACGCCGTAGCCGATGCCCTTCTGCGGAACCGCTGCCAATTGCGCCTGCACATCGACGATCGAGCGGCCGATGTCCTCGCTGTCCGGACGCAGACGTACCGGGAACATACTGGTGAACCAGCCCAGACTGCGGCTCAGGTCAAGGGTCTCGAACAGGTCTTCGCGACCATGCCCTTCGAGCAGGATCAGCGCCGACGGCTGCTGACTCCAGCGGCACAAAGTGCGGCTGAGCGCCGACAGCAGCAGATCGTTGATCTGCGTGCCGTACACCGCTGGCGCCTGTTTGAGCAGTTGCTCGGTGTGCTCGCGTGACAGTTTGAGGCGCGCCTGCGCTTGCTGGCGCACGAGGTTTTTGCCGCGCGGGTTGTCGCACGGCAGATCGACACCCGGCTGATCCAGTTGCTCCAGCCACCAGCCCAGTTCCTGCTCGGCAATCACTGGCGCCTGGGCCTGCAATGCCTCGGCAAACGAACGGTAGCTGCTGGTGCGAATCGGCAGCTGCGGTGGCAGCCCTTGCACGCAGGCTTCGTAGGCGACCTTCAAGTCGTCCAGCAGAATCCGCCACGACACCGTGTCGACCACCAGGTGATGGATCACCACCAGCAGTCGCGCCTGCCCCTCGGGCATGGCGACATGCATCACTCGCCAGACCGGCCCGGCGTCGAGTTTCAGGCTGCGCTGGGCGAGGTTGGCCAGCGTTTCGACCTGCTCGCTGTTCGCGGCTTCACGACGCCAGAGCAACGCTTCGCCCTGTTCATCGAGCTCACAGTAGCGCTGCACCCAGCGCCCGCCTTCGCGGGAGAAACGCAGACGCAACGAGTCGTGATGTTTTTCGATCCAGCCCAGCGCCTGCTCCAGCGCATCCAGATCCAGCGGCTGGCGCGCGCTCAGCAGCAGCGACTGGTTGTAGTGATGCGCCTCGGCCATGTCCTCGGCAAAGAACCATTCCTGAATCGGCAGCAGGTTGAACGTGCCCTCCGCTGCCACCTGCGTGAGGTCCGTCGCCGGTGGCTGGCCGCCCTCCTTCGCCACTTCCTGCTCGACGATGCCGGCGATGGTCTGATAGCGCATCAGATCGCGCAGTTTGAGCTCCATGTTCAGCGTCGGGTGATTACGCACCCGGGAAATCACCTGCAGGCTCAGAATCGAGTCGCCGCCCAGTTCGAAGAAGTTGTCGCAGATGCCCACCTGCTCGACCTGCAACACCTGAGCCCAGATTTGCGCGAGCAAGGTTTCCTGCTCGTTGCGCGGAGCGACGTATTCTTCGGTTTTGAACTCAGGCTCCGGCAACGCCTTGCGATCGAGTTTGCCGTTGGGTGTGACCGGGAAAGCGTCCAGGCAGACGATCTGCGCCGGCACCATGTATTCCGGCAACGACGCCCGCAGCCCGGCCTTGAGTTCATCGCCCATGTCCTGCCCGGCTTCGGTCACCACGTAACCGATCAGCTGTTTGCCCGACGCATTGTCCCGGGCGATCACCAGTGCATCGGTGACCGTCGGCAACTGTCGCAGACTCGCCTCGACTTCACCCAGTTCGATGCGGAAGCCGCGCACCTTGACCTGATGGTCGATGCGCCCGACGTAATCGACCACGCCGTCCGCACGCAGGCGCACCAGGTCGCCGCTGCGATACAAGCGCTCACCCGCGGCGAACGGGTTCGGCACGAAACGCTCGCAGGTCAGGTCGGGACGCCCGTGATAACCGCGGGCGACACCATAGCCACCGATGTACAACTCGCCGGCAAAACCTGGCGGCAACGGGTTCAGGTCTTCATCCAGCACGTACAGCGAACGCGCGCCAACGGCGCGGCCGATCGGCGCATACGCCGCTTCGCAATGCTCACTCACCGGGACTTTCCAGAGCATCGGCGTGACGACGGTTTCGGTCGGGCCATAGCCGTTGGTGAAGTACTCGGGGCGTAGCGCCGCCTTGACCTGCTCGAACGTCTGATCCGGTACCGCGTCACCGCCAAAGCAATAGATGCGCACCGGTGGCGGCGCGATTCCACTGGCGGCGGCGTATTCGGCCAACTGCTTGAGGTAAGCCGGCGGGAAGCAGGCAATGGTGATGCCGTATTCGTGCAACGCCTCGTAGGTCTGCTCCGGTGTCCACAGGCAACCGTCGCGAATCACCAGGCGACCGCCGCTGTACAAGGTGCTGAGCCAACGCTCATGGGCACCGTCGAAAGCGAACGACATGAAGTGCAGCTCGCAACTGCTGGCATCCATTTCATACAGCTCGGCAATCGCCTGGCAGTGCATGCTCAGCGGGCCTTGGGTCACCGCAACGCCTTTCGGCCGCCCGGTGGAGCCGGAGGTGTAGACCAGATACGCCAGGCCTTGCTCGTGAACGCGGCTGTCGGGGGCGTGATCGGCATAGCGGCATTCATCGAGGTGATCGATTTCCAGACGCAGCAAACCCTGTGGTGCCGGCAACGTCGCACGCAGGCTGCTCTGGGTCAGCAACAGCGCCATGCCCGAATCTTCGATCATGTACGCCAGACGCTCCGGCGGGTACTCGATGTCCAGCGGCACGTACGCCGCACCGCTCTTGAGCACCGCGAGGAAGCTGACCACCATCTCCAGCGAGCGCGGCAAGGCGACGCCGATCACCACTTCCGGACCCGCACCGTGCTCGATCAGGCAGTGAGCCAGACGATTGGCGCGCTGCTCGAGTTCGGCGTAGCTCAGGCTCATCCCCGCGCATTGCAAGGCAATGGCCTGCGGCTGTTGTTGCGCGTGGCGGCTGATCAACTCCGGCAACAACGCTGCCTGATGGCTGTGCGCCGGTTCGGCGCTCCAGACCTGCGCCGCTTGCCATTGCTCGCGGCTCAGGCGCTGCAGGTTGCCAAGGCGCTCGTACGGCGCGGCCATCATCGCCGCGAGGGTGTTTTCCATGGTCTGGCGAATACCCAGAACCGCTTCGGCACTGAAGTGGCTGCGCAGATACAGGTATTCGATCGACAACTCGTCACCGAGCATCACCGCGAGGTCCATCGGCACGTTGGTCACGCCGTGGCCGATGGATTTGCCGAAGGTCAGGTCGGTGTCGTTTTCTTCTTGCAGGCGATCGTCGATCGGGAAGTTCTCGAACACCACAATGCTGTCGAACAGGGCCTGGCCGCCGAGGTTGGACCAGCGCTGTACATCGGCCAGTGGCGCTTGGGAGTAATCGCGGATGTCGAGGTTATAGGCCTGCACTTCACCGAGCCAGTCGGCCACGCGCTGATGCGCTTGCGGCGTCTGAATGATCGGCAAGGTGTTGATGAACAGGCCGAGCATGTTGCCGACATTCGCCAGACTTTCCGGACGTCCCGACACCGTAGCGCCGAAGGTGACCGTCTGCTGCCCGGTGTAGCGTTGCAACAGCAGCAGCCACGCGCCCTGAATCAAGGTGTTGGGGGTGATGCGCAGGTCGCGGCAGAACTGCAGCAGTTGTTCGGTTTGCGCCTTGTCCCAGTTCGAGTAGATCGCATCGTGGCCGGAAACATCGGCGCTGTGGCGCGGATGCATCGCCTGGCTCAGCGCCGTCGGCTCGTTGACCACGGCCAGACGCGCCTTCCAGAACAGCTCCTGAGCGTCCTGATCCTGCGCCTGCAACCAGGCGATGAAGTCGCGGTAACGACCGTTCTCGCCGATGATTTCGCCCTTGGCGTAATACTGCAAAACCTCGCCGAACAGGCGCGAACTGCTCCAGCCGTCCATCAGGATATGGTGGCTGGTCCAGATCATCTGGTATTGATCGTCGCTCAGGCGCAGCAAGGTTATCCGCTGCAAACGCGCCTCGGCCAGATCAAAACCGAGCGCGCGGTCATCGCTGGCGAACTGGGCAATCAGCTCTTCGCTGGTTTCCCGCTCACGCCAGTCGAGCACCTGCATCTGCAACGGGGCGTGGCGATGCACCACCTGCAACGGTTTCACCAGGCCATCCTGCCAATGGAAACTGGTGCGCAGAATCGCCTGCCGGACGATCACGAATTCCCACGCCTGACGGAAGCGCTCCACGTCCAGGCCCTTGATCGGCAGGCTGACCTGCTGGACGTAAAGGCTGCTGCCGTTGTCCGACAGCGTGTGGAAAAGCATGCCCTCCTGCATGGGCGACAGCGGGTAAACGTCCTCGATCATCTGCGCCGGTACCGGCAACGCGTCGAGCTGCGCCTGATCCAGTTGGGCCAATGGATAATCCACTGCAGTGTCGCCCGCCGAGTCGTCATCCACCGAGACCACAGCCGCGAGTTTCTGCACGGTCTGCTGCTGGAACAGGTCTTTCGGGGTGAAGCGAATCCCCTGCTGACGCGCGCGGCTGACCAGTTGAATCGAGATGATCGAATCGCCGCCGAGGGCGAAGAAGTTATCGGTGACGCCGACGCGTTCGATCTTGAGAATGTCCTGCCAGACTTCGGCCAGTTGTTGCTCCAGTGGCGTCGACGCTGCCACGTATTCACGTTGCGCCTGGCTGGCGTCCGGCGCGGGCAGGGCCTTGCGGTCGAGTTTGCCGTTCGGCGTCAGCGGCAGTTGCTCGAGGAACAGCCACTGCACAGGCACCATGTAATCCGGCAGATGCGCCTTGAGTGCGAACTGCAACGCTTCACTCAGATCGTCCTGCTCCTTGAGGCTCAGGCCGCTGTCGCTCGGCACCACATACGCCACCAGTTGCTGCCCGCTATGGCCATCCACCGCCAGCACCACACCTTCGCGCACGCTGTCCTGGGCAAGCAGACGCGCTTCGATTTCACCCAGTTCGATGCGGAAACCACGCACCTTGACCTGATGGTCGATGCGTCCGACGTATTCAATCCGGCCGTCATCCGTGAAGCGGGTCAGGTCGCCGGTGCGGTACATGCGCTCGCCGCGGGTCGACAGCGGATTGGGCACGAAACGTTCGGCGGTCAGCCCCGGGCGGAACAGATAGCCGCGGGTGATGCCGTCGCCGGCCAGATACAGCTCGGCCGCCACGCCAATCGGCGCCGCCTGCAATTGGCCGTCGAGCAGGTACGCCGAGGTGTTGGCCAGCGGCCGGCCGATGTTCGCCTGACCACCGGCCTCGCGGCGGGTCCAGGTCGAATAGGTGGTGTCTTCCGACGGCCCGTACAGGTCATAGACGTGGGCCACCGAGGTTTCGCCATAGAGCGTGTCGACCAGGCCCTGCTTCAGTGGCTCGCCGGCGAGGTTGATGATGCGCA
Organism: Pseudomonas sp. 13B_3.2_Bac1; assembly: GCF_025466205.1. Lineage (NCBI taxonomy): Bacteria > Pseudomonadati > Pseudomonadota > Gammaproteobacteria > Pseudomonadales > Pseudomonadaceae > Pseudomonas > Pseudomonas sp. 13B_3.2_Bac1. The sequence goes on along the minus strand of NZ_JANLOG010000079.1, from coordinate 51,900 downwards.
CGCCGGGCGGAATGTGCCCGGCGCGTTGCAGCGCGGCAATCGCCGACGGCACGGTGTTGATCAGGCGCACCTGATCACGCTCCGGCAAGTCCGGCAGTTCCAGCGCATTGCGCGCCATGACGAGCGAACCGCCACGCGCGAGGGTGACGAAAATCTCCCACACCGACAGGTCGAAGCACACCGACGTCGAGGCCAGCACGCCTTGCAGGTCGTCTTCACTGTAGACCTCGGCGGACCAGTGAATCAGCGCCTGCACGTTGCGATGGGCGATGGCCACGCCCTTCGGTTTGCCGGTGGAACCGGAGGTGTAGATCACGTAAGCCAGATTGGCGCTATCGCCCCGCGCCGGCAGATTGTCCGGCGACTGCCCGGCAAACGCCTGCCCACCCGCCTCGACCAACACCACTTGCGCATCGGTCTGCGGCAATTGCGCCAGCAGCGACTGTTGCGTCAGCAGGACTTTCGCCTGGCTGTCGTCGAGCATGTACGCGACCCGATCCGCCGGATAATCCGGGTCCAGCGGCACATAAGTGCCGCCGGCCTTGAGCACCGCCATCAGGCCGATCACCAGTTCCGCCGAACGCGGCATCGCCACGCCCACGCGGATTTCCGGGCCGACCCCGAGCGCCAGCAGATGACGGGCCAACTGATTGGCACGTCGGTTGAGTTCGGCATAGCTCAGAGCCACGCCGGCATGACTCAGTGCCTGCGCTTGCGGATGCATCGCCACCCGTGCTTCGAAGCTCTGCGAAATGAGGCGTTGCTCTGCATAGGCGGCGTGATTGTCATTCCATTGCGCCAGGGTCTGACGTTCGGCCAGCGGCAACAGACCGATCTCACCCAGGCAACGCTGCGGCGCCTCGAGGAACTGACGCAGCACCTCTTGCAGATGCGCCGCCAGGCCCAGCACGCTGCGCTCGGAGAAGTGTTCGGTGAGGTAGTTGAAGTCCAGATTCAACACGTCGCTGGCCCCGGCGATCAGGGTCAGGCCGTAGTTGGTTTGCTCGCGGTGTTCCAGCCCGCCGAAACGCAACCCACCTGGATTGGCTTCCAGCGCTTCGGAGACCGGGTAGTTTTCAAAGACCAGCAAGGTGTCGAACAGCGCTTCGCCGCTCAGTTCGGCCAGACGCTGGATGTCCTGCAACGGGGTCTGCTCGTAGTCACGCAGCAGCAGGTTCTTGTCCTGCACGCTGCGCACCCAGTCGCCGACGCTGACGGTCGCCTGCGGGCTGGCGATCACCGGCAAGGTGTTGATGAACAGCCCCAATTGCTGCTCGATGCCCGGCAGATCCACCGGACGCCCCGACACGGTCGCGCCAAAGGCCACCGTGGCCTGCCCGGTGTAACGCTGCAACACCAGCAGCCACGCGGCTTGCACCAGACTGTTGAGGGTCACTTGCTGCTGACGCGAGAACGCGTTCAGGCGCCGGGTGAAGGCCGCATCGAAATGCAGACGATGCATCTGCTTGCCCGGCCCCGGCACCGTAGCACCGTGGCAGGCCGAAGCCAGGCGGGTCGGCGCCTCCAGCGCAGCCAGTTGCCCGCGCCAGAAATCCTGGGCGGCGGCTTTGTCCTGACCTTGCAGCCACACCAGGAAATCGCGGTAGCGGCCCTGCGCACTCGACACCGGCTGACCGGCGTAATCCTGCAACACCTCGCCGAACATCCGCGAGTTGCTCCAGCCGTCCATCAGAATGTGGTGGCAGGTGAAAATCAATCGATGACGTTCATCCGCAGTGCGCAACAGGCACAGGCGCAACAGCGGCGGATTCTGCAGATCAAAACCGCGCTCGCGATCGGCCTGCGCTCGAGCCTCAAGCACCGCCGGCAGATCCGCCACACCGCGCACATCGACTTCCGGCATCTCCAGGGTCAACTGCCGATTGATCACTTGCAGCGGTGCATCGAGACCGTCGCGGCCCCAGATGAACCCGGCGCGCAGCACTTCATGGCGATCCACCACCCGCTGCCAGGCTTGCTGGAAACGCGCCACATCGAGGCCGTCGATGTCCAGCAGCATCTGGTAGACGTAGGCGCTGGCATCGGCGTCGTACAGGCTGTGGAACAGAATGCCCTGCTGCATCGGCGCCAGCGGATAGATGTCTTCGATACGCTGAGCGGCGATCGGCAGGCTGTCCAGATGCGCCTGGGACAACCCGGCCAGCGGCACGTCGGACGGCGTCAAACCACCGCTCGAATGGCTCAGGCAATGGTCGATCAACTCGCCCAGCGCCACTTCATAAGCGCGAGCCAGCGCATTGATCGTCGCCTCTGCGAACACGTCGCCGCTGTAGGTCCAGGTCAGGCTCAGCTGGCCCTGATAGACCCGGCCATCGATGGTCAGCCAGTTGGCCATCGGCGCGTTTTCATCCTGACCGGCGCCCTTGTCTTCGGTGGCCGGTACCCACAGGGCATCGGCGTCGAAGTTGTTGTCGAACTGGCCGAGGTAATTGAACGTGACTTTCGGTTGCGCCAGCCCGTTCAGTGCCGCTTGTGCCTCGGCGCTGCCCAGATGACGCAGCAAGCCATAACCGATGCCTTTGTCGGGGATCGCGCGCAGTTGCTCCTTGATGCCCTTGATCGACGCTTCGAGACTGGCGCCGGGGGTCAGGCGCACCGGGAACATGCTGGTGAACCAGCCCACCGTGCGGCTCAGGTCGACATCGTCGAACAGGTCTTCACGACCGTGACCTTCAAGCTGCACCAGCGCGCTGTCCGTGTTCGTCCACTGGCACAACACACGGGCCAGTGCCGTCAGCAGCAGATCATTGACCTGGGTGCGATAGACCGCGGGGGCCTGTTGCAACAGCTGACGGGTACGTTCGGCATCCAGACGGGTGTCGACGCTGCACTCGAAACGATTGCTCAATTGGCCTTGCGGGTTGTCCAGCGGCAGCTCGACCGAGAAGTCGCGCAACTGCCCGCGCCAGTAGTCGAGTTGACTGTCCAGCGCCGCACTGCGGGCATGGGCTTGCAGACGCTGCCCCCAATCCTTGAACGCGCTGGTCTTGGCCGGTAGCACCACAGCCTGCCCGCCGCTCAGTTGTTGATAGGCGGTTTGCAGATCTTCCAGCAGGATCCGCCACGACACGCCATCGACCACCAGGTGATGGATCACCAGCAGCAAGCGCTGGCTGGCGTCCGGCAGATCGACCAGCGCCGCACGCATCAGCGGGCCGTCGAGCAGATCGAGACTGCGCTGCAACTCCAGGCACAGCGCCGGCAATGCCGCACTGTCATCCAGCGTGACAGTGCGCAGCAACGCTTGCGCCTGATCCGCCGGCGCATGGCTCTGCTGCCAGCCATCACCGGTCTGGCGATAACGCAGGCGCAGCGCGTCATGGTGCCGTTGCAGGTGCAGCAGCGCCTGTTCCAGCGGCGCCGCTTGCAGCGCCGTGGCCGGGGTCAGCAGGATCGACTGGTTCCAGTGATGCCGCGCCGGGATGTCGCTGTTGAAGAAGTAATGCTGAATCGGCGTCAGAACCGCATCGCCGAGCACTTCGCCCTGTTGCGTCTGCACCGCATCGCTCTGTTGCGCGACGGTTGCCAGACGCTGCACGGTCTGGTGCTGGAAGATGTCTTTGGGGGTGAAGCGAATACCCGCCTGACGGGCGCGACTGACCACCTGAATCGAAATGATCGAATCGCCGCCCAGCTCGAAGAAATTGTCGTTGAGACCGACGCGCTCGACCTTCAACACGTCCTGCCAGATATCGGCCAGACGCTGTTCCAGTTCGTTGCGCGGTGCGGCGTAGGCTTCCTGCACCTGGGCGACGTCCGGCTGCGGCAGTTGCTTGCGATCAAGCTTGCCATTGGCCGTCAGCGGCAGACGCTCGAGGAACGCCCAACTGACCGGAACCATGTAATCGGGCAGCGATTCGCGCAAGTGTGCCTTGATCGAATCGCGCAGCGCGCCCTGCCCTTCGGCATCCAGCGCCTCGTTGGCGACGATCCAGGTTGCCAGTTGCTGACCACTGAGACCATCGACCGCCAGCACCACCGTTTCACGCACTGCGGGGTGCTTGAGCAGTTGCGCTTCGATTTCTCCCAGCTCGATTCGGAAACCGCGGATCTTCACCTGATGGTCGATGCGGCCGATGTATTCGATCACACCGTCGCCGCGCAACCGCGCCAGGTCACCGGTGCGATACAGGCGTTGACCGGCCTGTGGATTGAACGGGTCCGGAACAAACCGCGTCGCGCTCATGCCGGCCTGATTCAGATAACCACGGGCCAGACCGGCACCGGCGATGTACAGCTCGCCGATGCAGCCTTGCGGCACCAGGTTCAGCGCGTTGTCGAGCAAATACCACGACAGGTCGACGATCGGCTCGCCGATCGGGCTGCTGTGGCTCTGCTGCAAGTCGGCCAGCGACAATGGCCGGTAGGTCACGTGCACGGTGGTTTCGGTGATGCCGTACATGTTGATCAGCGTAGGCGCGCGGTCGCCGAAACGTTCGAACCACGGGCGCAGGCTCTGCACTTCGAGGGCCTCGCCACCGAACACCACGTAACGCAGGGCGTTATCGCGCGACGACTCGCTGGCCACCTGCACCAACGGCTTGAATGCCGATGGCGTCTGGTTCAGCACGGTGACGTTTTCATCGCACAGCAGGCTGTAGAAATCTTCCGGGGAACGGCTGACGTCGTGGGGCACCACCACCAGTTTGCCGCCGTAGAGCAGCGCACCGAAAATCTCCCAGACCGAGAAGTCGAAGGCGTAGGAATGGAACAGCGTCCAGCTGTCCTGCGGGCCGAAATCGAACCAGTGCTCAGTGGCACTGAACAGACGAATGACGTTGCTGTGCGGCAACAAAGCGCCCTTCGGTTTGCCGGTGGAGCCCGAGGTGTAGATGACGTAGGCCAGATTGTCCGGCGTGGTCAGGCACACCGGGTTGCTGTCGCGGCTGCCTGCGACTGGCTGGTTCAGATCCAGGCAGGTCAGTCCCGCTGGCACTGGCAATTGCGCCAGCAGATGACCCTGGGTCAGCAGCCACTGGATGCCGCTGTCCGCGATCATGTAGCTCAGCCGATCATCCGGGTAACCCGGGTCCAGTGGCACATACGCGCCACCGGCCTTCAGCACCGCCAGGATGGCGACGATCATGTCCAGCGAACGCTCGACGGCAACACCGACGCGCACGTCCGGGCCGACGCCACGGTCGATCAGCACGTGCGCCCACTGGTTGGCACGGCGATTGAGCTCGGCGTAGGTCAGACGCTGCCCGTCAAAGGTCACCGCGATCGCTTCAGGATGACGTTCAGCCTGGGCTTCGATGACTTGATGAATGCACTGCTCGACCGTTCGTTCCACCCGTGCCGGATTCCACTGCGCGAGCAATTGTTGCTGCTGGCCGTCATCGAGCATCGGCAGTTGCCCGATACGCTGGCCCGGCTCGGCGACGATCGCCCGCAACAGCGCATTCCAGTGTTGCGCCAGGCGCTCGATGGTCGCGGCGTCGAACAGATCCGTGGCGTACTTGAGCACGGCTTCGATGCCGTGAGCCTGCTCGGTGGTGTTCAGGGTCAAGTCGAACTGCGCAGTCTGGCTTTGCCATTCCAGCGGTTCGATGCTCAGGCCGTTGAGGCGGGTTTCGACGCTTGCGCGGCGTTCTGCCTGGTGGTTGAACATCACCTGGAACAATGGGCTGTGGCTCAGGCTGCGCCCCGGCTCCAGCGCTTCGACCAATTGCTCGAACGGCAGGTCCTGATGGGCCTGGGCTTCCTGCGCGGTCTGTTTGACCTGACGCAGCAGATCGACAAACGGCATCTGCCCGTCGATGTCGGCCTTGAGCACCTGAGTGTTGACGAAGAAGCCGATCAGACGCTCGATTTCCACCCGCCCACGGTTGGCCACCGGCACGCCGACGCGGATGTCGGCCTGCCCGCTGTAGCGGTGCAGCAACGCCTGGAACGAGGCCAGCAACACCACGAACAGGGTCACGTTTTCCTGACGGGCGAACGCCTTGAGCGCATCGCTCAGCGCCGGATCGAGAATCAGGTTGTGACTGGCCCCGGCAAAGCTTTGCTCGATGGAACGCGGGCGATCCATCGGCAGTTCCAGCACTGGCTGCTCACCGCCCAGCTTCTCTTGCCAGTACGCCAGTTGCCGCTCTTGCTCACCGGCCTCCATCCACTGCCGCTGCCACAGGGCGTAATCGGCGTATTGAATCGGCAACGCCGGCAGACCGGCGGCGTGCCCGAGATTGAAACCGGCGTACAGCTGCACCAGTTCCTCGATCATCACTTGCAGCGACCAGCCATCGGAAACAATGTGGTGCAGGGTCAGCACCAGGACATGGTCATTCGGGGTGACCTGCAGCAACGCCGCGCGCAACAGCGGGCCATGCTCCAGGTCGAAAGTTTTCTGGCTCTGGGTCTGCACGAACGCCTGAATGGACGCTTCAGGGTCGTTCGCCGACTCAGCGCTCAGTTGCTGGATCTCCAGTGCAAAGGCGCCTGCGGGCAGGACCACTTGCAAGGGTTGTCCGGTTTCCTGGGTGAACACCGTGCGCAAGGTTTCGTGTCGTTCGATCAGCGCCTGGACGCTGCGCTCCAGCGCGGAGACATCCAGCGGCCCCTGCAAACGCAGGGCCGTCGGAATGTTGTAGGCCGCGCTGTGCGGCGCCCACTGCCAGAGAAACCACTGGCGTTGCTGGGCGTAGGACAGCAGCAACGGCTCTTCAGCCGTGCGCTTGAAAACCGGGGCAATGTCAAAGAGGTTGACGCCTTTCTGCTTGAGCAGAACCGCCAGAGCCTTTCTTTGCTTAGCCGAAAGTTGTCCTACCGACTCGATTAACTCTTGCACGCGTTTTTCCCTCTCAAGAAATCAGTTTTTCCAGATCATCGAGGGATAGACGTTTGAGGGCCTCCAGGGATTTAGCCAATTCATCCTGAACGGGCGACATTTCGACACGCAGGGCCTCGATCCGCGCACAGAATGCCTTGAGGGTATCGGTTTCAAACAACGCCTTGAGCGGCACCTTGTCACCCAGACGTTCCTTGATCCGGGTCACCACCAGCGTGGCCAGCAACGAGTGCCCGCCGAGCTGGAAGAAATTGTCCGCCAGCCCGACGCGCTCGACCTCCAGCACCTCCTGCCAGACCGTCGCCACTTCCCACTGCAGATCGGTCTGTGGCGCCTGATACTGCTGCTGCGCAGGACTGTCGCCCAGGGTCATCAGCGCCTTGCGATCCAGCTTGCCGTTAGGCGTCAGCGGGATGGCGTCAATCAGGTGCAAGTGCCCCGGCACCATGTGCGCCGGCAGGCGCGCGGCCAGAGCACTGCGCAAGCGTTCCGCCAACGCGACCTGATCGCTCACCGGCTGCGCCGGTACGACGTAGGCGTGCAGGTGTTTACCGGCCGCACCGTCCTGGGCGAGCACCACCGCTTCAGCAACGTCCGCCTGCTCCAGCAGCCGCGCCTCGATCTCGCTGAGTTCGATACGGAACCCGCGAATCTTCACTTGATGGTCGGCGCGACCAATGTATTCGATGTTGCCGTCACTGCCCTGGCGCACCAGGTCGCCGCTGCGGTACAGCCGTTCGCCGTTGCTGGCGTAAGGGTTCGGCACAAAGCGTTCGGCGGTCAGCGCGGCCTTCATCAGGTAGCCACGGGTCACGCCGGCACCACCCAGGTAGAGCTCGGCCGGCACGCCTTCAGGCAGCACCTGCAACTGACTGTCGAGCAGGTACGCGACGGTGTTTTCCAGCGGCCGGCCGATGTTCGCCTGCCCCTGTGGCGTACGCAGGGTGAAGGTCGAATATGTGGTGTCTTCCGACGGCCCGTACAGGTCATACACCTGCTGCACCGAGGTGCTCGCATACAAGGTATCCACCAGACTTTGCTTGAGCGGTTCACCGGCCAGGTTGATGGTCTTGACCGAGCGCGGAATCTGCCCGGCGCGTTGCAGCGCGGCAATCGCCGACGGCACCGTGTTGATCAAGGTGACCTGTTCGCGGCCCGGCAGATCGGCCAGTGCCAGTGCGTTGTCCACCAGCACCAGACAACCGCCGCAGGCCAGCGTGACGAAGATTTCCCAGACCGACAGGTCGAAGCAGATCGACGTCGACGCCAGCACACCGCGCAGTTGTTCTGCGCGATACACACCCGCCGACCACTGAATCAGCGCCGACAGGTTGCCGTGGGTAATCGCCACGCCTTTCGGCTTGCCGGTGGAACCCGAGGTGTAGATGACATATGCCAGATTCTGCGCCGTCACTTTCGCCACCGGAGCGGTAGACGGGAACTCGCAGAGCGCGTCCTCATCCACCAGCACTACCTGCGCACTCAACGCTTCAGGCAGCATCGCCTGCGCCGCGGGTTCGGTGAGCAGCACGGCGGCGTGACTGTCGTCGAGCATGTGCAGCAAACGTTCCTGCGGGTAGTCCGGATCCAGCGGCACATAAGCGCCACCGGCCTTGAGGATCGCCAGCAGGCCCACGAGCATGTCCGGGGTACGACGCATGCACACGCCCACGCGCACTTCCGGCCCGACACCCAAGGTTTGCAGTTTGTGCGCCAGACGATTGGCCCGGCTATCGAGGCTCTGGTAATCGATCGATTGCTCGGCGAACACCACGGCCTGCGCCTGTGGTTGCCGCTGCAGTTGCGCGGCGATGTGTTCCAGCACCGTGCGAGTATCCGGCGCGGTGATGGCAGCCTTGCCCCAATTGATCGCCTCTTCGCGCTGCGGCGCTGCGAGCAATTGCAACCCGCCCAGTGGCTGAGCAGCATCGGCGAGGAACTGCGTCAGCAGACTTTCCAGCTGCGCACTCAGGGCAACGACTGTGTTCGCGGCAAAACTGGCCTGATCGTAACTGATCCCCAGACTCAGCTCCCGACCGGTGACCGCCACCAGCGTCATTGGGTAGTTGGTCTGTTCCTGACGACGAATCGCCGAGAACGTCAGGCCGGTGGCCGGGCCTTGTTGCAGGGCTTCGGCCATCGGGTAGTTTTCGAACACCAGTAGGCTGTCGAACAACGCCCCGGCACCGGTTCCCGCCCAACGCTGAATGTCGTAGAGCGGCGTATGTTCGTGCTCGCGCAACGCCAGATTGAGTCCCTGCACCTGTTGCAACCACTGACTGACGACGATTTCCGCGGACGGCGCCGCCACCACCGGCAGGGTGTTGATGAACAGGCCGATCTGCTGCTCGACACCCGGCAGGTCGGTGGGACGTCCGGCAACGGTGGCACCGAACGCCACGTTGTCCTGACCGGTGTAACGCTGCAACAGCACCAGCCAAGCCGCCTGCACCAAAGTGTTGAGGGTGACTTTCTGCTCGCGGGCGAAACGGTTCAGATCGGCGGTCAACGCCTCGCTGAACACATGCTCGTGGTCGGCGTAACCGACTGCCGCCAGCGGCGCGCCCGACACGGCGCCGGCCAGTCGCGTCGGCTCTTCCAGGTCGGCCAGCGCCGCCGTCCAGAACGCGCGGCTGGCCTGCTGATCACGCTGGCCGAGCCACTCGATGTAGTCGCGATAGCGCCCCTGGGGCGCGGCCGGGGCCAGACCGGCGTAGCGCTGCAACACTTCGCCGAACAACTGCGAGGTGCTCCAGCCATCCATCAGGATGTGATGGCAGGTGTAGATCAGGTGATGCGTCGCTTCGTCGGTGCGCACCAGCGTCACCCGCAACAGCGGCGCGGCGGTCAGGTCGAACCCGCTGGCAAGATCGTCACTGGCCAGTTGTTCCAGCGCTGCGCCGAGGTCGGCCCGGCCACGCCAATCCTCGACCTGCCATGGCATCTGCACGTTGTGCCGCACCACTTGCACCGCCGCGGCGGCATCCTGCGGCCAGATGAATGCGCTGCGCAGAATCTCGTGGGCCTCAACGGTGTGCTGCCAGGCCTGACGGAAGCGCTCGGCGTCCAGTTGTTGCACGTCGACACGCAACTGGTTGGTGTACGCCGGGCTGTCCGGATCGTTGACGCTATGGAACAGGATGCCTTGCTGCATCGGCGATAACGGGTACAGATCGACGATGTCACGGGCCGGGATTGGCAGTGTCGACAGCTGTGCCTGGGTCAAGGTCGCCAGACTGAAGTCCGACGGCGTGACGCCTGCTTCACCGCTGTCGCAGCAGTGCTCGATCAGACGCTCCAGCTCACGCCGATAGGCTTCGGCCAGCGCCGCGATGGTTTCTGCGCGGTACATGCCCGTGCCGAAGGTCCAGGTCAGCTCCAGTTCACCGCCGTACACCTGACCGTCGACGCTCAGCCAGTTGCCCAACGGTGCAGCGGCGTCCTGATTGGCGCCGGTGCTTTCGCCACTTGGCACGAACAGCGCGCCCTCGTCAGCGCTGAAGGCACCGTCGAACTGGCCCAGATAGTTGAACGTCACGCGCGGCTGCGGCAATTCCTGCAGCTCGGCGCGTCGGCTCAGATATCGCAGCACGCCATAACCGATGCCTTTGCCCGGCACCGCACGCAGTTGTTCCTTGATCGCACACAGGGAGGCGCCCGGATTCACATCCGGGGTCAGGCGTACCGGGAACAGGCTGCTGAACCAGCCGACCGTGCGACTCAGATCGACCTCGTCGAACAGGTCTTCGCGACCGTGCCCTTCGAGCTGAATCAATACCGAAGGCTGTGCGCTCCAGTCGCACAACACCCGCGCCAGCGCGGTCAGCAGCAGATCGTTGATTTGCGTGCGATACGCCGCGGGAGCGACTTTGAGCAGCTTGTGGGTCAGCGCCTGACTCAGGCGCGAACTGGCCCGGGCCGCCTCGGCACGGGTCTGACTGTCCTGCGGGAAATCTCGCGGCAGTTGTGCGTCGCCCGCCTCCAGGGTTGCACGCCAGTAGTCGCTCTCGGCAGCCAGCGCCTCGCTTTGCGCATACCGCTGCAGATGTTCGGCCCAACTGTGCAGCGACGTGCTTTTACCCGCCAGAACCAGCGGCGTGCCGGCGGCCAGCGCGGTGTAAGCGTGCTGCAGATCCTCCAGCAGAATGCGCCAGGACACCCCGTCGACCACCAGGTGATGAATGACCAGCAACAGGCGTTGCTCAGCGTGCGGCAGGTTCACCAGCACCGCACGCAGCAAGCGTCCCTGTTGCAGATCGAGGCTGCGCTGGGCTTCGTCAGCGAGTGCTGGCAACGCCGCCAGACTGTCCAGCTCGCGCAGCCACAACAACTCCGGATCACGCTGGGTCTGCGCCAGTGCCTGCCACGTATCGCCCGAGCACTGGAAACTCAGCGCGAGTGCATCGTGCTGTTCGACCAGTGCCGCCAACGCAGTGCGCAGGTGATTGGCGTCAAGGGTGGTGGTCGGTTGCAACATGACCGACTGGTTCCAGTGTTGACGCTGGGCAATGTCGGTCTCGAAGAAGCGTGCCTGAATCGGCAACAACGGCAGCGGCCCACGATTCGGCTGCGCCGTGGCCGCCACCGGTTTGGCTTCGATCAGCCTGGCCACCGCAGCCAGCTGGCCAATGGTCTGTTTTTCGAACAGTTGCTTGGGGCTCAGCTTGATCCCCTGGCGCTTGGCCCGGGCAATGATCTGCAGGCTGAGGATGGAGTCACCGCCCAGCTCGAAGAAGTTGTCGCTGGTGCCCACGCGCTCAAGCTTGAGCACTTCGGCCCAGATTGCTGCCAGCTTCTCCTCGACCTCCCCCACCGGCGCAACGAAATGCTGCGTGACCACGCCCGGCACCGGCAAGGCACGCTTGTCGAGTTTGCCATTGGCCGTCAGCGGCAGTTGCTCCAGCAGCACAATCTGCGCCGGCACCATGTACTCCGGCAGGCACGCCTGCAACTGCTCGCGCAGAGCGTGTGCCTGCACGGTCGCAGCGGCCGCCGGCACACACCACGCCACCAGTTGCAGGCGCGCCGGATCGTCATCCAGGGCCAGGGCGAGCACCGCCGCCTCACTGACGCCGTCAAGGCCGAGCAGCACCCGCGCGACTTCCGCCGGTTCGACGCGATAACCACGCACCTTGACCTGATCGTCGGCGCGACCGATGAACTCCACCGCTTGCTGACGATTGCGCCGCACCCGGTCACCACTGCGATAGACCCGCGCACCCGGGGCGCCGAACGGATCAGGCAGGAAGCGCTCGGCAGTCAGACCCGGTTGCCCGAGATACCCCAGCGCCACGCTGTCACCACCGATGTACAACTCGCCGGCCACCTGATCGGCGACATTGTTCAGCACATCGTCAACGATGTAGACCTGCGCACCGCTCAGCGCGGTGCCGACCGGAACGCTGCGCGCGTCGGCCGCCAGCTCACTGACCTCGTGGGTCAGCACACCGACCGTGGTTTCGCTCGGCCCGTAGTGGTTGATGATGCGGCACTCCGGCTTGAGCTGACGCACGCGTTCCACCAGTGCCGGCGAGCAGGCTTCGCCGCCGACGATCAGCGCCTGCGCCGGCAGTACATCGGCGGCGCGGCCAGCCTGCAACAACGCCGCCAGGTGCCCCGGGACGATTTTCAGCATGCCCACTTGATGCGTAGCCATGTACTCGGCAAATCGATCCGGGTCGAAACCCAATTCCTCCGGCAATACGTGCAACAGGCGACCGGAACACAGCGCGCCGAACAACACCGTGAAGCCCAGATCCGCCGCAATGGTCGACACCAGCGCCATGCTGGTGTCCGGCGTCGGCGCCAGGCGCTCCAGCACCGCGCGCACGTAACTGCCCAGCGCCCCGTGACTGACCAGCACGCCCTTGGGTTGCCCGGTGGAACCGGAGGTGTGAATCACATACGCCGGGGATTGCGCAAACAGTGGCACCACCGGGCTGACATCCGCCTCCTGCTGCCACTGTTGCGGGGCATACGCGAGCCCCTGACAACCGTCGACCGCCAGCGCGGACACCCGCGCATCCCCTTGCGCGCACAACAGCAGGCGCGCGCCGGCATTGCCGAGCATCTGCTGCAAGCGCGCGTTCGGCGCCTTCACGTCCAGCGGCATATACACCGCTGCGGCCTTGAAGATCGCCAGCACACAGGTCAGCCAGTCCAGCGAACGCTCCATCAGCACCGCTACCGCTTGGCCGGGGCTGATGCCCTGCGCCAGCAGATGATGGGCCAGACGATTGGCGGCCTGGTCCAGCGCCTGAAAACTCAGGGTCTGATGCAGGTCGCGCGCAGCCAGTGCTTCGGGCTGTTGCGCCACTTGACGAGCCCACTGCTGCAACACTGACAACGCCGGTTCGCCCGGTGCTGCGAGCACCACCGGAGCCCGCGTGGCGACGCTGTGCAACGGCGCTTGCGGTGCCTTGAGCAATTCGCCGAACAGACCGAGTAACGCCGGCACAAAGCCCTCGACGGTTTGTGCGCGATAAAGGTCGCTGGCATAGGTCAGCTGGCCGTGGATCAGCGTGCCGTCGTCGGTGATGTCCAGCGCCAGATCAAAGTGGGTGCCGTCCTTGTCCAGCGGATACTCGGCCACGCTCAGTCCCGGCAGGTTCATCGAGCGCTGTTTCTGCATACCGACGTTCTGGTTGAACTTGGCCTGGAACAACGGGTTGTGGCCCAGGGTTCGTTCCGCCACCAATTCGTCCACCAGTTGCTCGAATGGCAGTTCCTGATGCGCCTGCGCGCCGAACGCCGCCTCGCGCACCTGCGCCAGCAAGTCTTCGAAACTGCCGCACTCATCGATCTCGCAACGCAACACCTGGGTGTTGACGAAGAAACCGATCAACCCTTCGACTTCGGCACGGCCACGATTGGCATTCGGCACGCCGACGCGAATGTCGCGCTGCCCGGCCTGACGCGAGAGGAACAGCGAGAAACCCGCCAGCACCAGCATGAACAGACTGATGCCCTTGCTGCGGGCAAACGCATTGAGTTGCAGGGACAGTTGCGCACCGAAACCAAAGCTCAGGGTCTGGCCTGCGAAGCTTTGCGTCAGGGGCCGGGCGAAGTCCGGCGCCACTTCCAGCAGCGGATGTTCCTCACCGAGCTGCTGACGCCAGTAATCGAGTTGACGCTCGCCCTCGCCGGCTTCCAGCCAGCGCCGCTGCCAGATCGCATAGTCGGCGTATTGCAACGGCAGCGCCGGCAACTGCGGCTCGCGCTGAAGACTGAAGGCCTGATAACACTGGACGAATTCCTTGACCATCACGTCCATCGACCAACCGTCGGAGACGATGTGGTGCATGCTCACCACCAGCACGAATTCCTCTTCGGCCAGAGCAAACAGGCTCGCACGCAGCAGCGGTCCATGGCGCAAATCGAACGGTCGCGCGGTGGCTGTCTGCACCTGTTGCGCCAAGGCCGGCTCGCGCTGCGAAGCCGCGAGGCCGGTCAGGTCAATGCGTTCCAGAGCGATCGATTGCTGCTCGAGAATCACCTGCTGCGGCTGATCGCCGTCGGTGTGGAACACGGTGCGCAGCACTTCGTGGCGCGCGACCAGATGATCGAAAGAGCGTTGCAGCGCCGATTCGTCCAGACGTCCTTTCAGGCGCAGCCCCGCCGCCATGTTGTACGCGGCGCTCTGCGGTTCGAGTTGCCAGAGAAACAGCAGCCGTTGCTGAGCGAACGACAACGGAATCGGCGTGACCTCGTGACGACTGACCGGCAGCGGCAACAGGCTGAAGTCCTTGCCGTCTTCGCGCAGTCTGGCCAGAAACTGTCGACGCTGCTCCAGCGGCAAACCGACGAATCTTTTAGCGATACGCTCCGCCATGGTGCCGCTCATACTTCTTCTCCTTCCAAAGCATTCATGAACTGATCCATGTCGGACCAGTCGTCATCCGTTGCACTGTCCACCTGTTGCGCCAGCACTGCCGCCAGATCGGCCAGCAAAGGTTTTTCGAACAGGCTGCGCAGTGGCAAGACCACGCCCAATTGAGTTTTGATGCGTGCGATCACCTGCGCCGCCAGCAGCGAATGGCCGCCCAGTTCAAAAAAGTGATCATCCAGACCGATCCGCGACACTTGCAGGACCTCGGCCCAGATTTGCGCCAGGCACTGCTCGGTGTCGGTTTGCGGCGCGCGATAGTCGCCTTGCAACTGGCTCGCATCCGGCGCCGGCAAGGCCTTGCGGTCGAGCTTGCCACTCGGTGTCAACGGCAGATTCGGCAACAACAGCAAATGCCCCGGCACCATGTAGTCCGGCAGATGGGCTTGCAGCGCGGTGCGGATTTGCTGGCGGAACGCCGACTGGGTGGCGGCGCTTTCCAGCACGGCGTGCTCGCCGACCACGTACGCCACCAGTTGCTGGCCGCCGCTGAGCGGCACCGCCAGAACCACCGCCTCGCGAATGCCCGGGCACTGTTGCAGGCGCGACTCGATTTCGCCCAGCTCGATGCGGAAACCGCGGATCTTCACTTGATGGTCGACTCGGCCGACATACTCCAGCGCGCCATCGGCGCGCAGTCGGGCACGGTCCCCGGTGCGGTACAGACGCTGCCCTGCGGCGAACGGGTCGGCGATAAAGCGCTCGGCACTGAGCATCGGCTGACGGTGATAACCACGGGCCAGGCCCGGGCCACCGATGTACAACTCGCCCACCGCACCTTGCGGCAGCAGGTTCAAATCATCGTCCAGCACGTACAGACGCCGGGCATCGAGCCCCTTGCCAATCGGGATGCCGCGCCAGGACACGGCGTCTGCCGTCAGTGCACTGCAATCATGAATGGTCGAAACCACCGTGGCTTCGGTCGGACCGTAGGTGTTGAGCAACCGCACATGCCCCAGCCCGGCCTGTTGCCACAGACGCAAACCGTCCACCGCCATGGCCTCGCCACCGACGTGGATCTGTCGCAGCGCGCCAAAACCGGCCGGCGGCTGCGCTGCATATTCCTGCACCAGCCAATACCAGTACGCGGCCGGCAGGTCAGCCAGGGTGATGCCGTGATCGACAATCACCTGACGCAACGTTGCGCTGTCCCACAATGGCGCATCGCGCAGCACCACAGCGGCGCCATGGCACAGCGGCGGGAAGAACTGCTCGACAAAACCGTCGAAGCTGCTGGTGGCGAACTGCAGGACCCGGTCACCTTCGCGCAAGTCGCTGTAATCGATGGCGCGGTCGATGAATTCACTCAGTGCGCCGTGACTGACCGCCACGCCTTTCGGCCGTCCGGTGGAACCGGAGGTGTAGATCACGTAGGCAAGATTCTGCGGCGCGACCGTTAACGACAGGTTGTCGGCCGAAGTCTCACCGGACAATTGCTCCAGACACAGGCACTCGACAGCCTCCAGCGCCGGCAGGCTGGCAAGGCTGGCGCTGTCGGTCAGCAGCAGTTTCAAGCCACTGTCATCCAGCACATGGCGCAATCGCTCAGCCGGAGTTTGCGGGTCGAGTGGCACATAGGCGCCGCCCGCCTTGAGCACGGCCAGCAACGCCACCGCCAGCTCCAGCGAGCGCCCCAACGCCACACCGACCAGCACGTCCGGGCCGACACCGCGCGCGCGCAGCTGATGCGCCAGGCGATTGCTGCGCGCATTGAGTTCGGCATAGGTCAGTGACGGTGACGGTGCGGTGGCGAGGATCACGGCTGCTGCCTGCGGCGTGCGTGCCACTTGCGCCTCGAACAGGTTTTGCACGCTGGTGAAACGCGGCGCCGCAGCAGTGGCCTGAATCAGTTGCGCGCGCTCGGCATCTGCCAGCAGCGCGACTTCGCCGATGACCTGCTGCGGGTCGCGGCAGACGGATTCAAGAATGTTGCGCCAATGCCCGGCCATCGCGGCGATGGTCGCGGCATCAAAAATATCGGTGGCGTACGTGAAGGCGGCGAACAGCTGCTCGCCTTCTTCGCGGGTATCGAGCATCAAATCGCTGGTGGCCGCATGTTGCCGAGCGCTGCCGGCCAGTTGCTCTTGCGTCAGATAACCCACCTGCAAACCCGATTCCAACTGCACATGCTGCAAGTCGGTCACCAGCGGCTGATGGTTGAACATCACCTGAAACAGCGGATTGTGGCTTTGGCTACGCGCCGGTTGCAGGGCCTCGATCAAGGCGTCGAACGGCAGCTCTTGATGAACCTGCGCGCCGAGTGCGGCCTCGCGTAGCCGCTGCAACAGCTCGGCGAAACGGGTTTGCGCGGTGACTTCGCTGCGCAGGATCTGAGTGTTGACGAAGAAGCCGATCAGCCCTTCCGTTTCGCTGCGGGTGCGGTTGGCAATCAGGCCGCCGACGCGAATGTCGGTCTGCCCGCTGTAGCGATGCAACAACGTCTTGAACGCCGCGAGCAGCACCACGAACAGGGTCACGCCCTGACGCTGGGCAAGGCTTTTCAGCTCCTGACGCAGCGCCGCATCAATGACCGTTTCCAGACGCGCGCCCTGGTGACTCGATTGCGCCGGATAAGCGCGGTCGGTCGGCAACTCCAGGACCGGATGCTCGTCGCCCAATTGTGCGCGCCAGTAGTCCAGTTGCCGTTCGCGCTCACCTGCCTCCAGCCAGCTGCGCTGCCACAGCGCGTAATCGCGGTAATGCACGGTCAGCGCCGGCAACGATGGTTCGCGCCCCGCCACCAGCGCATCGTAGGTACGCATGAACTCGTCGATGAGAATATTCATCGACCAGCCATCGGCAATGATGTGGTGCAAGGTCAGCAAGAGCACGTGCTCCTGCTCGGCCAGACGCAACAGGCGCAGGCTCAGCAGCGGGCCGCTCTGCAGATCGAACGCTTGCGTGGCTTCAGCCATCATGTGCTGTTGCGCGAGCGGCCAGCGCTGCTGTTCGGGCACGGCGCTCAAATCGGTGAGGGGCAGTTGCAGCGCCTGCGGCTCGGCCACACGCTGAAAGGCACGCTCGCCGACCTGACCGAAGGTGGTGCGCAGACATTCGTGCCGCGCGACCAGCAGGCTGAACGCCTGCTCCAGCGCTTGCACCTGCAACGCGCCGTTCAGACGCACGGCCATCGGCAGGTTGTAGGCAGCACTTTGCGGATCCAGTTGCCAGAGAAACCACATCCGTTGCTGGGCGTAGGACAGGCCGTCACGCTCGGCGATCCCGTCACAGGCGGTCATGGGAAGCTGCGCAAAATCGATGCCTTCGCGGGCCATGCCGGCGAGAAACAAACGGCGTTTGTCCTGCGGCAGTTCGATAAAGCGGCGGGCTAGTTTCTGTGCGTCTGCGGCATTCATGCATTGGGTCCTTGCTGATCGGCGGCGTGACCAGGAGGCCCGGTCGTATCAACAAGAACGAATGACAAACGCAATGATTTAGCGCACTGGCGCAACAGCGCCCCGCCGGTCAGCCGTGCCGACGCACAAACGCCGAAGCCGGTCCAAGACCGGCTTCGGCACTTTCACGGGCAACCACCCGAATGGCTCAGAGCGGGCCTTGGGAATGCCCCTCGGCCATGGCCACGATGACTTTGCGCGGCCCTTCGAACGGCGAACGCGCATGGGCCGACAACATGTTGTCGAGCATCAGTACGTCGCCTTCCTGCCACGGAAAACTGATCGCGCACTCATCGAGTACCGCACGGATCTGCGCCAGCACTTCGTCTTCGATGGCCGAGCCGTCACCGTAATAAACGTTACGCGGCAAGTCCTCCTCATCGACGATGTCCAACAGGCTTTCGCGCACTTCCGGCTGCAAGTTGGAGATGTGGAACAAGTGCGCCTGATTGAACCAGACGTGATCGCCGGTCACCGGATGCACCGCCACCGCCTGACAGGTCTGACGGGTTCGCAATTCGCCGTCATCCTTCCACTCGCAAAGGATGCCGTGGGCCTTGCAGTACGCCTCGACGACCTCGCGGTCGTCGGTGTTGAACACATCTTCCCAGGCCACATCCAGACCGTTACCGAAGTTGCGCACATACATCAGACCTTTGCTGACAAAGCGCTCACGAATGGCCACCGGAATACGCCGATAGACTTCGCGGCTGTCGGCAATCGGCGTTTCGCCACCGGACTTCGCCGCGATCATGCTGTAGAACCAGATCTTCATCGGCCAGTCGCGGGAGTAAGCCTGTTCGTTGTGCAGCGGAATGCTCTGGTGCGCCGGGTATTCGGTCGAGGTGTATACGCCTTGGGTGACGTTGGTGCGCGGCGTGGAGCCGAACTCATAGTTCAACAGCGGATGACCGAAACTGGCCGCGAACTGACGAAACTGCTCAGCGCCGTCGAGACGAAATCCGCGGAACAGCACCCCGCCATCGCGCAGCAGATGCTCATCGACCAGCGCTTTCACTTCATCGAACACCGCCAACAGGTCGGTATCCGCCTCGGTCGTCTCCACCAACAGCGGCAAGCGCCCTCGTTGCGGCAACAGCGGCCGAACGGAAAATTCCACAGCAACAGCCATGACTGGCCTCCTGTAATCACTCGATAGTGAGCAGTGCGTCAAAACGCCGGTGCCGCCGCTTGCGCATGACGCCGGTGATGGACTTCCAGATGCGTCTTGATCGTGCGGATCACCCGGGCTTCGTGCTCATGGATGAAGAAATGCCCACCGGTCATCATGTCCACGGAAAAACTGCCCAGGGTTTCCTTGCTCCAGCCGATCAGTTGCTCGGTGGTCGCGCGGTCTTCCTTGCCGCCCAGCACATGCACCGGGCAATTGAGCAGGGGCCGCTGCGCCGGACTGAAGCGTCCGCACATCATGAAGTCGGCGCGCAGCACCGGCAGCGTCAGGCTCATGAGTTCCTGGTTGGCCAGCACTTCTTCGCTGGTGCCCTGAAAGGTGCGCAGTTGATCGATCAATTCCTCATCGCTGCGCGCTTCGGCAAACCCGCGATCGTAGTCGCTGCGCATGGTCGGCGCCGCCGTGCCGGAGGCGAACAGCGCCACCGGTTCCGGCGCGCCCAGCTCGCGAAAGGCGTGCGCCATCTCGCACGCCAGCAGCGCGCCGAGGCTGTGGCCGAACAGGGCGTATGGCGTTTGCAGGCCGGGTTTGTGCTCACGGGCCAACTGGCGGGCCAGGGCTCGCATGTCAGTTTGCAGGGGTTCGTCGAAACGGGCACCGCGCCCGGGCAACTCCACCGGTTGCAATTGCAGCCATGACGGCAGTTGGCGCCGCCAGCGGCTGTAGACCATCGCGCTGGCGCCCGAATAGGGCAGGCACAGCAGTGTCAGCTTTGTCACCGCGTTTACCTCAATGGGTTATCTGTAAAAGAGAACGGATGAGGCGTGGCGCGAATTAGTCCGAATGCCGATCACTTCAAATGGCGGAAACTCTGCACAGCTGAACCCAGCACCACCGCGCCGGCCGCGATCGCCAGCCAGAATCCGCTGCGCGCACCGAAGGCGTCCACCAGTGCGCCGGATCCAGCCGCGCCAATCGCCACCCCGATGCTCAGACCGGTGACCAGCCAGGTCAGGCCTTCGGTGAGCTTGGCCGGCGGCACGATGCGCTCAACCAGCGCCATGGCGACGATCAGCGTCGGCGAGAAGAACAGCCCGGCGACAAACACCGCCAGCGACAAACCGAAAATATTGCTCGCCAGCAACAGCGGCAGCGTGGTCACCGCCGTCGCCACACCGCCGTACAGAAACAGCCGCGGCAACGGCAGTTTCGAACGCATCGCGCCAAAGGCGATACCGGCCAGGCACGAGCCGATGGCATACACCGACAACACGATGCTCGCCGCCGCCGGCTGACCCTGCTGCTGGGCGAAGGCAACGCTGACCACATCGACCACGCCAACGATGACGCCCATGGCCAGCATCAACGCCAGCAGCCATTGCACGTTGGTCGAGCGAATGATCGAACCCTGATGCTGCGACTCCTGCGGGTGCACCGCCGGTTCGGTGCTGCGCTGGGCGACAAACGCCGTTACGCCGACCGCCAGCGCCAACAGCGCGGCCAATGGCCCGGCCTCGGGAAACGCCACCACACACAGCCCCACCGACAATGGCGGGCCGACGATGAAACAAACTTCATCGAGTACGGATTCCAGTGCATAAGCGGTCTGCAATTGCGGCTGGCCGCGATAGATCTCGGTCCAGCGCGCGCGCACCATCGCCGACATGCTTGGCATGCAACCGGCCAGCGCGGCGAAGATGAACAATGTCCAGGTCGGCGCCTGCAAGCGGGTGCACAGCAGCAACATCAACAGCGCCCCGCCACCGATCAATGCCGACAGCGGCAGCACCTTGCCCTGACCGAAACGATCCACCAGACGCGAGACCTGCGGCGCACAAAACGCCGTGGCCAGGGCAAAGGTCGCCGCCACCGCACCGGCCAGCGCGTACCCGCCCTTCAGTTGCGAAAGCATGGTGATCACGCCGATGCCGGTCATGGAAATCGGCATGCGCGCGATCATCCCGGCCAGTACAAAAGCCCGGGCGCCGGGGGCGGTGAATAATTCGCGGTAGGGGTTTGCCATGGGTTGCAGCCTCATCAGGGGCGGCCAAGTTGCCATAAAGGCTGACGGGCGTGGAAGCAGGGAATTGTTGGTGGAATGTGAAGGCCTGAAGAGCAAAAGATCGCAGCGTGCCGCAGCTCCTACAGGTGATCGCATTTCCATGTAGGAGCTGCCGAAGGCTGCGATCTTTTGATCTTTGCTCTTGAACTCTCATGGCTTGCGACCAGTCAGCTAAATAGGCCCTCACGCAAGGCACTACTTCGCATGCAGATTTCCCTCGCCCGACAAGTAGCCCTGATTACCGGCGCCAGCTCCGGCATCGGCCACGCCGCCGCCAAAGCCCTGGCCGCTGCCGGTGCAGCAGTCGTCATCAATTACAACCGTCAGGCGGAACCCGCCGAAGCACTGGCCCGGCAGATCATTGCCGATGGCGGTCAGGCGCTGGCCATCGGTGCCGATGTGTCGAAGGAGGACGAGGTCGAACGGTTGTTCGCCGAGACTCTGGACGCCTTCGGTTCGCTGGACATTCTGCTGGCCAATTCCGGCCTGCAAAAGGACGCCGCGGCGGTGGACATGACGCTGGAAGACTGGAACACGGTGATCGGCGTCAACCTCACCGGCCAGTTCCTCTGCGCCCGCGCCGCGCTGCGGATTTTCAACCGGCAAGGCGTGCGTGAAGGCGTGTCCCGCGCCGCCGGCAAGATCATTCACATGAGTTCGGTGCACCAGCGCATTCCATGGGCCGGGCACGTCAACTACGCAGCCTCCAAGGGCGGCGTCGACCAGTTGATGCAGACCCTCGCCCAGGAAGTCAGCCATCAGCGCATCCGCATCAACAGCATCGCGCCGGGAGCGATTCGCACCGCCATCAACCAAGACGCCACCGAAGGCGCAGCCGGCGAAAAACTGCTGGATCTGATCCCCTACGGGCGTATCGGCGATGTCGAAGACATCGCCAACGCGGTGGTGTTTCTCGCTTCCGACGCTGCCGACTACATCGTCGGCACCACCCTGTTCATCGACGGCGGCATGAGTCTTTATCCGGAGTTTCGTGGCAATGGCTGAGCATCATCCTGAACGACAAAGCCCGATCGACGCCCACGGCATCATCGGCGACCTGCGCAGTGCCGCACTGGTCAACGACAAGGGCAGCGTGGATTTTTTCTGCTGGCCGGAATTCGACAGTCCGTCGATCTTCTGTGCGCTGCTCGACACGCCCGAGGCGGGGATTTTCCAGCTCGCGCCGGATCTGCCCGATGCCCGGCGCGAGCAGATCTACCTGCCGGACACCAACGTTCTGCAAACGCGCTGGCTCAGCGAACAGGCCGTGGTGGAAATCACCGACCTGCTGCCGATCGGCGACAGTGTCGATGACCTGCCGCTGCTGATGCGCCGGGTGCGGGTGGTCAGCGGCCAGGCCACTTTTCATATGCGCTGCGCGGTGCGCCATGACTACGCCCGCGCCAACACCCGGGCGCAGATGGACGAACAATCGGTGGTTTTCAGCGCCGAGGGTCAGCCGTCGCTGCGGCTGGTGGCGGATCAGGCGCTGCAGATCGATGGCGAATCGGCCGTCGCAACGTTCAGTTTGAACCAGGATCAGAACGCCGAATTCCTCCTCGGGGGGGCCGACGATCCACGCTTCAAGGATGACGGCGCAAAAATGTGCGTGGAACGCACGCTGAAGTTCTGGCGCGACTGGATCGGCCAGTCCAACTACCGCGGACGCTGGCGGGAAATGGTCAACCGCTCGGCGCTGGCGCTGAAACTGCTGACCTCGCGCAAGCACGGAGCAATCCTCGCCGCCGCCACCTTCGGTCTGCCGGAAACCCCCGGCGGCGAGCGCAACTGGGACTATCGCTACACCTGGATCCGCGACGCCTCGTTCACCGTTTACGCGTTCATGCGCTTGGGCTTTGTCGCTGAGGCCAACGCCTACATGGGCTGGCTGCGCGGGCGGGTCAGCGATTGCCATGGGCAGTCAACCAAACTCAACATCCTGTATGCCATCGATGGCCGTCAGGAATTGCCGGAAACCGAACTCTCCCACCTCTCCGGTCATGGCGGCGCGCAACCGGTGCGCATCGGCAATGGCGCGTACGACCAGATTCAGCTCGATATCTTTGGCGAACTGATGGACGCGGTGTATCTGGTCAACAAGTACGGCGACGCGATTTCCCATCAGGGCTGGAAACATGTGCGTGAAGTGGTCGATCAGGTATGTGAGACCTGGCAGACCACCGACGTAGGCATTTGGGAAATGCGCGGTGAGCAACATCACTTCCTGCACTCGCGACTGATGTGCTGGGTGGCACTGGACCGGGCGATTCGCCTGGCCTCGAAACGCTCGCTGCCGGCACCGTTCGCCCAGTGGGACCAGACCCGCCAGGCGATCTACGCCGACATCTGGGATAACTTCTGGGACGAGGAGCGCGGGCATTTCGTCCAGTACAAGGGCGGCACCGCGCTCGACGGCTCGATGCTGCTGATGCCGCTGGTGCGCTTCGTCAGCGCCAAGGACCCGCGCTGGCTGTCGACCCTTGAAGCCATCGAAAAGCATCTGGTGCGCGACGGCATGGTCTATCGCTATCGCAACGACGACGCCAACATCGACGGTTTGACCGGCACCGAAGGCGCATTTGCTGCCTGCTCGTTCTGGTACGTCGAATGCCTGGCCCGGGCCGGTCAGGTGGAAAAGGCCCACCTGGAGTTCGAACAACTGCTGCGCTATGCGAACCCGCTGGGGCTGTACGCCGAAGAGTTCGACAGCAAGGGCCGGCATCTGGGCAACACCCCGCAGGCGCTGACGCATCTGGCGCTGATCAGCGCGGCGAGTTTTCTGGATCGGCGTTTGAGTGGGGAGAAGAGTGTTTGGCAGCCGTAATATTCGCCGCACTCTGTCGGAAATATCCCTTACAACTCGGCTTTTGCAGGACTGATTCCTACACAAAAATAAACGTTGGTGAACTTCTGTGGCGAGGGAGCTTGCTCCCGCCGGGTCGCGAAGCGGCCCCAATGCCTGCGTCCCCACTTCTCCAGAAGAACCGCATTGTCTGGCTTTGCGCCTGCTTCGCAGCCGAGCGGGAGCAAGCTCCCTCGCCACACGCCAGGTCATTCAGCTCCTACTTCGTCTAAACAATCTCCGCCCAATCCCTCCCCCGTAACCTGCACTTACACCCTGAAATACCCTGTTGCCAGCTGTTACATCCCCCCCTACCATCCACCGCAACGGGCACAGCGGAGCTGTCCAATAAAACCCGAATTCAAGGAACCAGAATGACCCTGCATGTCCATCGCCCCATCGCCACGCCCCTGCGCACCGGCCTGACTCGCACCCAACTCTGGGAAGCCGCCGACAAAGGCCTGATCAAATGCTGGGAAATCGGCCGCCAGCGCGCCACGCGCTTCCCCGACCTTGCGCAACAATGCCTCGCCGGCGAACTGCCGGTACTCGGCTGGAAAGGCGGCGTGAGCCGCAGCCTGAAGAAAAACGAGAAATACGGCTCACTGAAATACCTCGCCCAGTGGCAGGGCTTGCGAGGCGAGGATCTGGATATTGATCTGGGTGAGGAACGTTCGCTGACCTGCTCGCGGACGAAGATGCGGGTAACGTTTACCCCGGATCGGACGAAGTATTTCAATCAGGTGGCGGAAGCCGAGGCTTAGCGGTATTGACGCCGAAAAATGGCGCTTCCCCTGTGGCGAGGGAGCTTGCTCCCGCCGGGTTGCGAAGCGACCCCATACTCGAATGGACATGCTGCGCAGTCCAGCGGGAGCAAGCTCCCTCGCCACAAAATAATGGTCTAGTGTTGCCTGACGCCCATTGCCGTGGAGTCTGCCGTGTCTGACATTCAACGCGTACCGACACCCAACTTGACCGTTGCCTTTGAACAGCACGGCCCGTCCAGCGGCGACGCGGTCATATTGCTGCATGGTTTCCCCTACTCGCCTCGGGCGTACGATGAAATCGCCCCCGCCCTCGGCGCCCACGGTTATCGGGTGATCGTCCCGTACCTGCGCGGTTACGGGCCGACTCGCTTCAACCACCCCGAAACACTGCGCTCCGGCCAGCAAGCGGCCCTCGCTCAGGATTTGCTGGAGTTGATGGATGCGCTGGGTATCGAACAGGCCACGCTTTGCGGTTACGACTGGGGCGGTCGGGCAGCGTGCATCGTTGCGGCGTTGTTTCCCGAGCGGGTGCGCGGGCTGGTGACGGGGGATGGCTATAACGTGCAGGACATCGCCAATTCGACCCGACCACTGGATCCCGAGACCGAGCACCGTTATTGGTACCAGTACTATTTCCACACGCCACGCGGCGTCGCGGGCCTGACGCAAAACCGGCAGGCGTTCTGTGAACTGCTCTGGAAATTGTGGTCACCGACCTGGGCACGCAACGCCGAACGTTATTCGCTGAGCGCACCGGCCTTCGACAACCCGGACTTCGTTGACGTGGTGATTCATTCCTACCGTCATCGCTTCATGTACGCCGCAGGCGATCCGGCGCTGCAATGGATGGAAGACGCGTTGATCAAACAACCGCCGATCAGCGTGCCCACTATCTCCCTGTGCGGTGCCGACGACGGGGTCGGTCCGGCGCCGGAAGTCGATGAAGACCTTGCGCACTTCACCGGCCTGTACGAAAGGCGCGTGCTGCCCGGTGTCGGCCACAACATTCCCGAAGAAGCACCGCAGCAAACGCTCAAGGCACTACTGGATCTGCTCCAGCGCTAACCGAAAACCGCTCCCGATAGGCCTGCGGCGTCACGCCAATCGCCCGCAGAAAACTGCGGCGCAACGTTTCTTCACTGCCAAACCCGCAGTTGGCCGCAATCCGTTTGACCGGCAACCCGGTATCACTGAGCAAGCGCCGCGCGGTTTCGACGCGGATCAGTTCGATGGCGCGGGCCGGGGTCTGGCCGGTGTCGGCGCGGTAGTGGCGGACGAAACTGCGTTCGCTCATGCCGGCCTGTTCGGCCAGGGTCGGCACGCCGAGGTCGCAGGTGAGGTTTTCGGCGATCCAGGCGTGCAGTTCATCAAAGCGATTGCCCTGATTCTGCAGGGCCAGGGTCACACTGAACTGCGACTGCCCGCCGGGGCGTTTGAGGAACACCACCAGATGCCGGGCGACGTCGAGAGCAATATCACTGCCCAGATCTTCCTCGACCATCGCCAGTGCCAGATCGATGCCGGCGGTGACGCCTGCCGAAGTCCATACCGGGCCGTCGTTGATGAAAATCGGATTGGCTTCGACCTGCAGCTTCGGATGCTGCTGCGCGAGTTGTTCGCAACGGGTCCAGTGGGTGACCACGCGACGTCCGTCGAGCCAGCCGCTCGCCGCCAGTAGAAATGCCCCCGTACACACCGAGGCCACGCGTCGACATTTCGCTGCGTGCTCGCGTACCCAATCCACCAGCGACTCATCTTCGGATGCCGGATAGATCCCCCAACCACCCGCGATAATCAGCGTGTCGCTGGCGTCTTGCGGCAACGGCTCGGCGAGCACCGCCAGCCCCGCCGAGGACATCACCGCCCCGCCCTCTCGGGCAATCACCGATGGCGCATACGGCACGGGTAAGCCGCGTTGGCGGGCGATGTCGTTGGCCGAGGCGAACACTTGCAGCGGGCCGGTGACATCGAGAATCTGCATGTTGGCAAACGCGAGTACATGGATGACTTTGGGCATTTGGCGTAATTCGTGGGGTGATTGGCGTATGCGCCAGAACCTACGCGCCTACAGTGAAGCCGTCCACCCCTCAAATGGAGAAATCCCCCATGACGTTGCAGATCGGTTTTCTGTTGTTTCCACAGGTGCAGCAACTGGACCTGACCGGCCCCTATGACGTGCTGGCCTCGCTGCCGGACGTGCAGGTGCATCTGATCTGGAAAGATCTGGTGCCGATCACCGCCAGCACCGGCCTGCTGCTGAAACCGACCACCACCTTCGACGACTGCCCGGATCTGGATGTGATCTGCATTCCCGGCGGCGCCGGGGTCGGGCCGCTGATGGAAGATGAGCAGACGCTGGGCTTCATCAAGCGTCAGGCGGCGCAGGCCAGGTATGTGACGTCGGTGTGCACCGGTTCGCTGGTGCTGGGCGCGGCGGGACTGCTGAAAGGCAAACGCGCGACCACCCACTGGGCCTATCACGAACTGCTGCCGAAACTCGGCGCGATTGCGGTGCAGGACCGGGTGGTGCGCGACGGCAATCTGTTTACCGGTGGCGGGATTACCGCGGGGATCGACTTTGCGCTGGTGCTGGCCGCCGAACTGGTGGGAGCCGAGGCGGCGCAGTTGATCCAGCTGCAACTGGAATATGCGCCGGCACCGCCGTTTGAGTCGGGCAGCCCGCAGACAGCGCCGAGTGCTGTCGTCGAAGAGGCTCGTAATCGTGCAGCGGCGTCGTTGAAGACGCGTACTGCAATCACCGAGCGCGCTGCGGCGAAGCTCGATTTGCGCTGATTCCTCAGCCACGCACAGATCTACTGTGGGAGCGGGCTTGCTCGCGAAGAGGGTGTGTCAGGCGACATGGATGTTGTCTGATACACCCTCTTCGCGAGCAAGCCCGCTCCCACAAGGGATCCGGGTCTGGCGATCGTGTTTTGTGTTGTCCCCACCTCCCGCCACACCTTTGCTTGTCCCAACGCCCCCACCCGTGTAGAAAGCCCTTCCACAAAATTCTGCACAAGGACTTTCGATGAAGGCGTTGCCATGGGTCTATCTGGCGCTTCTCAGCCTCGGTTACGGGTGGGCGCTGAGCATTGGCCACCTCGGCTGGCTCGCGCTGATCTCGGTCGGATTGTTGCTGGTGGCCGGTTTCGCCGTGCGCCAACAGCAGGTGCCGGTGGCGCGGTTGCTGGGACACGCGCTGTTTATCTTCCTCGCCCTGTCACTGGCGCTGCACTGGTTGCCGGGGTTCGACAACGGTCGGGCCATCGCCCGGATGCGCTTCACCGACGACGCCGTGCCTTTTGTGATGTACCTCAATCTGGACAAACCCTTGCTCGGCTTCTGGCTGTTGCTGGCCTGCCCGTGGATCGTCGCGGCACGCTCGCTGCGTCTGACGGTGTTCGCCAGCGTCCTGGGCCTGACGTTGAGCGCCGTAATGGCGCTGGGGGGAGCGCTTCTGTTCGGCATGATCGCCTGGGCGCCGAAGTGGCCCGATCAGGCGTGGCTGTGGCTGCTGAACAATCTGCTGCTGGTGACCCTGGTCGAGGAGGCGCTGTTTCGCGGCTATATACAGGGAGGCCTGAGCCGCCTGTTCAAGCACCTGCCCCACGGCGACAATCTCGCCCTGCTGCTGGCGTCGCTGATCTTCGGCCTGGCACATGCGGGTGCTGGCTGGCACTGGGTGTTGCTCGCGGGGCTGGCGGGTGTCGGCTATGGTCTGGCTTACCGTTTCGGTGGATTGGCGGCAGCGATCGCCACGCATTTCGGGCTGAATCTGCTGCATTTTGCGCTGTTCACCTATCCGATGCTGGCCGCTTGAAGCAAGAGCGGTTTTGCGACGCCGTACTTATATCTGAAAAAAAACTTCAATAATTTCCTGACAGCGCCGACAACCTTTCAAAGCCTTGCGGATTGAAAAACCATGCGTAATAACCAGCCCATTACACAACGCGAACGGACTTTCCCGGCTCAGCAGCGGTTGATTTCCACAACCGACGCCAAAGGCGTGATCACCTACTGCAACGACGCTTTCGTCGAAATCAGCGGGTTTTCGCGTGAAGAGCTGATCCGTGCGCCGCACAACCTGGTTCGTCACCCCGACGTCCCGGCGGCGGTGTTTTCGCACATGTGGGGCACACTGAAACAAGGCTTGCCATGGATGGGCATTGTCAAGAATCGCTGCAAATCCGGTGACCATTACTGGGTTAACGCCTACGTGACACCGGTGTTCGACGGCAATCAGGTGGTCGGTTACGAGTCGGTGCGGATCAAACCCACTGCCGAACAGATCCGTCGTGCCGAAGCGCTCTACCAACGCATCAACCAGGGCAAGTCGGCAATTCCTTCCAGCGACAAATGGCTGCCGGTGCTGCAGGACTGGCTGCCGTTCATTCTGGTCAGCCAACTGAGCTTCGTGATCGGCGCGACCCTGAACTCGCACTGGGGCTTCGCCCTGGCCGCTGGTCTGTCGGTACCGCTGGGCCTGATGGGCCTGCAATGGCAACAACGCGGGCTCAAGCGCCTGCTGCGCCTGGCCGAACAGACCACCTCCGACCCGCTGATCGCGCAGATGTACACCGACAGCCGTGGCGCGCAGGCGCGTCTGGAGATGTCGATCCTCAGCCAGGAAGCCCGCCTGAAAACCTGCCTGACCCGTCTGCAGGACACCGCCGAACACCTGACCGATCAGGCCAAGCAGTCCGACGCCCTCGCGCACAACAGCTCCAGCGGTCTGGAACGCCAACGCGTGGAAACCGAACAGGTCGCCACCGCCGTCAACCAGATGGCTGCCACCACGCAAGAAGTGGCGAGCCACGTGCAGCGCACTGCCGACGCGACGCAGGAAGCCAATCGCCTCACCGGCCGCGGCCGCGACATCGCTGGCGAAACCCGCGAAGCCATCCAGCGCCTGTCGGTAGTGGTTGGTGAAACTGGCCTGACCGTCACCCAACTGGCCAAGGACAGCGACGAAATCGGCGGCGTGGTCGACGTGATCAAAGGCATCGCCGACCAGACCAACCTGCTCGCGCTCAACGCCGCCATCGAAGCAGCACGTGCCGGCGAAATGGGCCGTGGCTTCGCCGTGGTAGCTGACGAAGTGCGCCAACTGGCGCAACGCACCAGCGAATCCACCGGGCAGATCCATGCCCTGATCGCCAAGCTGCAGCAGACTGCGAGCAGCGCCGTGCAAACCATGGAAGCCGGGCATCGCCAGGCCGAAGAAGGTGTGGCGCGGGTACTGGAGGCGGATCAGGCACTGGTCGGCATCAGCGAAGCAGTGGCCAACATCACCGACATGACCACCCAGATCGCTGCGGCGACCGAAGAGCAAAGTGCAGTGGCTGAAGAAATCAGCCGCAACATCAGCAATATTTCGGAGTTGGCGGACCAGACCTCGGAACAGGCACATAACTCGGCGTTGCTGAGTGAAGAGCTGACCAAGACGGCGAACACGCAGTATTCGTTGGTGGAGCGGTTTAACCGCTAAAAACAAAAGATCGCAGCCTTCGGCAGCTCCTACAGGAACATGCATTCCAATGCAGGAGCTGCCGAAGGCTGCGATCTTTTGATCTTCAAAGCCCGGACGGCGAAAGCGTCCGGTTTTTTTGTTGCTGGTCTGAAAGTGATGGTGCTTGGCAGATCGCAATCGCGAGCAGGCTCACTCCCAAAGGGAGATGCATTCCAAATGTGGGAGCGAGCCTGCTCGCGATGAGGCCTTCTCTGCCAACGACGATCTCACTCAAGCAATGCAGACACTGCCTACAACTGCGCCAGAATGCGCCGACTGGTGCTCGGTGCAGCCAAGTTCTATCGTTTGCCGGTCGCTACTCAATCACGCAGATCGGCCAGCATGAATACATACCCCACGCAAAAACCCCACAAACAGAAAGTTCGTGATGAACTGACATTCCTGGATGTTCGGCAAGCCGCGCGTGATGGTCAGAAAGTGTTCGATAAATTTGTGATCACTGGCAGGCTACCCATTACAAAGTAAATCCAAAAAGATCGCAGCCTGCGGCAGATCCTACAAGTAACTGTGTAGGAGCTGCCGCAGGCTGCGATCTTTTGATCGTGAAAACCGGCTAGCGAAAGCTTCCGGTTTTTTATTGCCTATTTGAAATTGATGGCGCTTGGCAGACCGCTTTCGCGAGCAGGCTCGCTCCCACTGTTGAACTGCGGTAATCACAGAGCATGTGCCCGGCGACGATCCTCTGTAGGAGTGAGCCTGCTCGCGATGAGGCCATAACGGCCAGCAAAATTATTGAGACAACTTCAGCTTATCCAGCAGTCGATTGACCAACAGCTCGTTCAGCATGATCACCTGTTGCAATGCCAGCAGCGGTTTGCGCTCCGGACCTTTCACCGAGTTGGCGATATTGCCGGCCATGGCGTTGGCTGATGACAGTGATTCACTGGCTTCGACGAGCAGTGTTTCGTCATCGAGCGTGGGATCGACCATGTAGATGGGGCGGGCCTTGGGTGGGAAGTACTTCGGGATATCGGGGCCGAGGTAAAAGTCGAGTGCGCGGTCGGCGGCGTCTTTTGTCTTTTGCGACTCAAACTCGGGGTGGTGAGGGGTTGGATCAGTTTTTGGTGGATTGGGCGTGGCTTTGAACATGGATGTAACTCCTATCGCAGATTCCAAGGAGCCATCACCCACGCTACCAAACGATGGGTGGCGGCCATACGCGGGTTGGTAGACCGGCTGCAATAGGAACCCGGCGCTCGCGAACGAGCCCCACGCATGACCACCATAAAACCGAGCCTCAAGAAAGAGACTGAATAGGTGTTGCCATACAGCTATTACAGACGGGCTACCAAACCCGATCACTGATTTTCAGTGACAGGGAAACGATATAGCCCGG
This sequence comes from Pseudomonas sp. 13B_3.2_Bac1, assembly GCF_025466205.1. NCBI lineage: Bacteria > Pseudomonadati > Pseudomonadota > Gammaproteobacteria > Pseudomonadales > Pseudomonadaceae > Pseudomonas > Pseudomonas sp. 13B_3.2_Bac1. Next base: position 20,143 of record NZ_JANLOG010000079.1, on the reverse strand, counting down.
CCCATAGCCGCGTAAGCCGGCGGATTCTGGCGTACGCGTAGGTAACGGCGCAAGGTGTTGTAGCCGTTATGGCGTAACGGTTCGTGTACTTTAAACGTGCTTGCGAGGTTACGTTTATGCGCAGGGAGTGTCGGGTTTTTCCTGATATTTTGATGGTGTCTGGCAGGCCGCTTTCGCGAGCAAGCTCGCTCCCACATTTGGACTGGGTGCGTCAGGAAGGGAATGGTCGGCTGTCAGGCCGTCATCGCTGGCAAGCCAGCTCCCACAGGGATTGCATGCAGTCTGCAGGATATTGGCCAGGTATCAGAACGCCATCGCGAACAGGCTCACTCCTACAGTTGGATGGGGTGTATCAGTAAGTGAATGGTCGGGTCGTAGGCCGCCATCGCTGGCAAGCCTGCTCTCACAAGATCAGGATCAAGATCAAAAGATCGCAGCCTTCGGCAGCTCCTACACAGGATGAGCGCAAGCTCGGCTGCAGCTTTTGATCTTGATCCACGGGCGACGTCGGAAGGCTGAGTGGAGGGATTGATCCGGGGGTGGGAGCGCAGCGACCGTTTGGCGCAGCCAAACACAGCGAGAGGAGGTGCAGCGAAGCAAACCGGAGGCGCTGCCCCCGGATCAATCCCGGAGCGAAGGGACCCCGAGCCCCAGCGAGCGGGCCGAACGCAGGAGCAAGCGTTTTTTTGCTTACTTTTTTTAGGCGTTTGTAAAAAAAGTGAGTCGCCGTCAGGGCGAAACCCTAAGTGGCCGTTACCGCAGCAACGGATATACACCCCCAACCAAACCTCAACGAAGAAACCCGGCAACCTTCTCCACCGCCGAAGCCAAATGATCCGAATGCGTAAACCCCGAAACCTTCAACGGCTTCAAATCATGATCCCCAGAGGCCAACCAAAACACCTCAATACTCGGCGATAGATCATAAGCCTCGACAGCGTCCCGATTGCCAAGCGCATCCCGCTCCCCCTGCACAATCAAAGTCCGCGTCTTCAACCCAGCCAAATGCTCAACCCGCGGCTTCTCCGGTTTCCCCACCGCATAAAACGGATACCCCAGACAAACCAGCGCATCGGCGTCCAATTCGTCAGCCAAAAGACTGGCCATCCGCCCGCCCATGGACTTACCACCGATGGCCAAAGTCCCAGCGACATGACGTCGCACTTCAGCGAACACTTCGCGCCAGCACTCAAGCAGTTTCGGCGCCGGATTAGGCGGCCGTTTACTGCCATCCACCCGCCGCTGCGCCATATAAGGAAACTCAAACCGCAACACGTTCACGCCCAATGCAGCAAGGCGCCCAGCCATATCAGTCATCCACTCACTGTCCATCGGCGCCCCCGCCCCATGCGCCAGGATCACAGTCGCCGAAGCCTCGCCAACAGCGGCATCCCACAACCACCCATGATCCCGCACGCACTGCGCCCATTGATCCCCGTCAATACTGGCCTTGTGCTGTTTGTCCATGCTTGCCTCGCTTTTAGTCTGCCTATAACTCCAGACGAAGGATTCGCGGCGTCTTGCGCGCGCTCACTTCGGCTGAACCGTGGATGGGGAACCATGAACACTTCTATCAGTACCGCCTACAACTACAAGGTGGTCCGCCAATTCGCCATTATGACGGTGGTATGGGGCATCGTCGGCATGGGGCTCGGGGTTTTTCTCGCGGCCCAATTGGTCTGGCCCGAACTCAACTTCAATTTGCCCTGGACCAGTTTCGGCCGTCTGCGCCCGCTGCACACCAACGCGGTGATCTTCGCCTTCGGTGGCTGTGCGCTGTTCGCCAGTTCGTTCTACTCGGTACAACGCACCTGCCAGACGCAATTGTTCGCGCCGAAAATCGCCGCGTTCTGCTTCTGGGGCTGGCAGCTTGTGATTCTATTGGCAGCGATCAGCCTGCCACTGGGTTACACCAGCTCCAAGGAATACGCCGAGCTGGAATGGCCGATCGACATCCTGATCACCATCGTCTGGGTCGCCTACGCCATCGTGTTCTTCGGCACGATCATGCAGCGCAAGACCAAGCACATCTACGTCGGCAACTGGTTCTTCGGCGCGTTCATCATCACCGTGGCGATTCTGCACATCGTCAACAACCTTGAGTTGCCGGTGAGTTTCACCAAGTCCTACTCGGTGTACGCCGGTGCGACCGACGCGATGGTGCAATGGTGGTACGGCCACAACGCCGTGGGCTTTTTCCTCACCGCCGGTTTCCTCGGGATGATGTACTACTTCGTGCCGAAACAGGCCGAACGTCCGGTGTATTCGTATCGCCTGTCGATCGTGCACTTCTGGGCGCTGATCACTCTGTACATCTGGGCCGGCCCGCACCACCTGCACTACACCGCACTGCCGGACTGGGCGCAGTCGCTGGGCATGGTGATGTCGCTGATTTTGCTGGCACCGAGTTGGGGCGGCATGATCAACGGCATGATGACCCTCTCGGGCGCGTGGCATAAGTTGCGCAGCGACCCGATCCTGCGCTTCCTCGTGGTCTCGCTGGCGTTCTACGGCATGTCGACCTTCGAAGGGCCGATGATGGCGATCAAGACCGTCAACGCCCTCTCCCACTACACCGACTGGACCATCGGCCACGTCCACGCCGGCGCGCTCGGCTGGGTGGCGATGATCTCGATCGGCGCGCTGTACCACATGATCCCGAAAGTCTTCGGCAAAGAGCAGATGCACAGCATCGGCCTGATCAACGCGCACTTCTGGCTCGCGACCATCGGCACCGTGCTGTACATCGCCTCGATGTGGGTCAACGGCATCGCCCAGGGCCTGATGTGGCGCGCAGTCAACGAGGACGGCACGCTGACTTACTCCTTCGTCGAAACCCTGGTGGCCAGCCACCCAGGCTTCATCGTGCGTCTGGTGGGTGGGGCGATCTTCCTCAGCGGCATGTTGCTGATGGCTTACAACACCTGGCGCACCGTGCGGGCCTCGCAGCCTGCTGACGTCGTTGCTGCCGCGCAGATGGCCTGAGGAGTCCGCCATGAAACACGAAACGATTGAAAAGAACGTCGGCCTGTTGATGCTGCTGATGGTGTTCGCCGTGAGCATCGGCGGCCTGACCCAGATCGTCCCGCTGTTCTTCCAGGACGTCACCAACAAACCGGTGGAAGGCATGAAGCCCTACACCGCGCTGCAACTGGAGGGCCGCGACATCTACATCCGCGAAGGCTGCGTCGGTTGCCACTCGCAGATGATCCGCCCGTTCCGTGCCGAAACCGAACGCTACGGGCACTACTCGGTGGCCGGTGAGAGCGTGTGGGATCACCCGTTCCTCTGGGGCTCGAAACGTACCGGGCCGGATCTGGCCCGGGTCGGCGCGCGTTACTCGGATGACTGGCACCGCGCGCACTTGTACAACCCGCGCAACGTCGTGCCCGAGTCGAAGATGCCGGCCTACCCGTGGCTGGTGACGCAAGCGGTCGACAGCAGCCACACCGAAACCAAGCTCAAGACCATGCGCACCCTCGGCGTGCCGTACACCGACGATGACATCAGCGGCGCGGTCGCCAGCCTCAAGGGCAAGACCGAAATGGACGCCCTCGTCTCCTACCTGCAAGTGCTCGGCACTGCGATCAAGAGCAAGAGGTGAGCACGATGATCATTGAAATGAGTGCAGGGCTGATTCGCGGCCTCGGCACCGTCGTGGTGTTCGTCGCCTTCGTCGGCCTGACGATCTGGGTGTTCAACCGCAAGCGCACCCCGGAGTTTGCCGAAGCGCGCCTGCTGCCGTTCGCCGACGAGCCGCAACCCGACACCCAACCAGTATCTGAAACAAGGAGTACTCGGCCATGACCACCTTCTGGAGTACGTGGATCTGCGTACTGACCATCGGCAGCCTGATCGGCCTGACCTGGCTGCTGATCGGCACGCGTCGGGGCGAGACCAAGGGCAGCGTCGACCAGACCATGGGCCACAGCTTCGACGGCATCGAGGAGTACGACAACCCGCTGCCGCAGTGGTGGTTCATGCTGTTCGCCGGCACGCTGGTGTTCTCCGTGGGCTATCTGATCCTGTATCCGGGCCTGGGCAACTGGAAAGGCATCCTGCCCGGCTACGAGGACGGCTGGACCGGCGTCCACGAGTGGGAAAAGGAAATGAGCAAGGCCGACGCCAAATTCGGGCCGATCTTCGCCAAATTCGCCGCCATGCCGGTGGAAGAAGTGGCGAAGGATCCGCAGGCGCTGAAAATGGGTGGCCGGCTGTTCGCTTCCAACTGCTCGGTGTGTCACGGTTCCGACGCCAAGGGCGCTTTCGGCTTCCCTAACCTGGCCGACAGCGATTGGCGCTGGGGCGGCGATGCCGAGACCATCAAGACCACCATCATGGGTGGCCGGATGGCGGCAATGCCAGCCTGGGGCGACGTGCTGGGTGAAGCCGGGGTGAAGAACGTCGCGGCGTATGTGCGTCACGAACTGGCCGGCCTGCCACTGCCCGCCGACAGCAAGGCGGACCTGCAAGCCGGACAGCAAGCGTTCAGCACCACCTGCGTAGCCTGTCATGGGGCAACCGGCCACGGCACTGAAGCCATGGGTGCGCCGAATCTGACGCACCCGGCCGGATTTATTTATGGTACGAGTCTGACGCAGCTGGAGCAGACCATCCGCCACGGTCGCCAAGGCCATATGCCGGCACAGAACGAACTGTTGGGCAACGATAAAGTGCAACTGCTCGCAGCTTATGTGTACAGCCTTAGCCATGGATTGAATACAGAAAAACTGATTACTGAAGACAACAAGCAATAAGCATTGCGTACATATCTGCCGCACCGTTCTCGGTGCGGCAGCATCCCGCCCCTTTGCGACGCATTGTCGCACCCCGTCACACCCTCTCCTTTCGAATCCTCCGATTCGGGTCTACGCTTGCTCGATGCGGACTGGCCCGTGCCGGTTCCAGGTCGACCTTGAGCGATGTGTTCGACAAATCGCCTGACTGACAGGGCGCAAAGCCCGGTAGATACCGGCTGTCGCGTCGATGACCGTCCGTCACCCGATCAGCGCGTTCGAACACACCCCGTTACAACTGACCTGAACCCCTCGCTTTTTTCGTCCGCTGCGACATTTTGTCCGAGGCCAATTTTGTCCTTACGCGGCGTATGGAAAGGCCGCAGAATCAGCGTTGGAAAGCATTGACCCAGATCATGGCGCGTTGCAATGACCCCCTGCTCTCTGCATACTTGCGGCCGATTTTAATCCTAATAAAACACCCAAACCGTGGAACCTTAGAATGAGCACAGCAATCAGTCCGACTGCTTATAACTATAAGGTAGTCCGCCAGTTCGCCATCATGACGGTGGTCTGGGGGATCCTTGGCATGGGGCTCGGTGTCTTCATCGCCTCGCAACTGGTCTGGCCGGAGTTGAACTTCGGTCTGCCGTGGACGAGCTTTGGACGCCTGCGCCCGTTGCACACAAACCTGGTGATTTTCGCCTTCGGTGGTTGTGCACTGTTTGCCACTTCCTACTATGTCGTGCAGCGAACCTGCCAGACGCGACTGATCTCCGACAGCCTCGCCGCCTTCACTTTCTGGGGCTGGCAAGCGGTGATCGTCGGCGCAATCATTACCTTGCCGCTGGGTTACACCACCACCAAGGAATATGCAGAGCTGGAATGGCCGCTCGCCATTCTGCTGGCCATTGTCTGGGTCTCCTACGGGCTGGTGTTCTTCGGCACCATCACCAAGCGCAAGACCAAGCACATCTATGTCGGTAACTGGTTCTACGGCGCGTTCATCGTCGTGACCGCGATGCTGCACATCGTCAACCACGCGTCCCTGCCGGTCAGCTTCTTCAAGTCCTACTCGGCCTATGCCGGTGCGACCGACGCGATGATCCAGTGGTGGTACGGCCACAACGCCGTGGGCTTCTTCCTGACCACCGGCTTCCTCGGGATGATGTACTACTTCGTGCCGAAACAGGCCGAACGTCCGATCTACTCCTATCGCCTGTCGATCGTGCACTTCTGGGCGCTGATCACCCTGTACATCTGGGCCGGCCCGCACCACCTGCACTACACCGCACTGCCGGATTGGGCACAATCGCTGGGCATGGCGATGTCGATCATCCTCCTGGCGCCAAGCTGGGGCGGCATGATCAACGGCATGATGACCCTGTCGGGCGCCTGGCATAAGCTGCGCACCGACCCGATTCTGCGCTTCCTCGTGGTTTCCCTGGCGTTCTACGGCATGTCGACCTTCGAAGGTCCGATGATGGCGATCAAGACCGTCAACTCGCTCTCGCACTACACCGACTGGACCATCGGCCACGTCCACGCCGGCGCTTTGGGCTGGGTGGCGATGATTTCGATCGGCGCGATCTACCACATGATCCCGAAACTGTTCGGTCGTGCGCAGATGCACAGCGTCGGCCTGATCAACGCGCACTTCTGGCTCGCGACCATCGGTACCGTGCTGTACATCGCTTCGATGTGGGTCAACGGCATCACTCAGGGTCTGATGTGGCGTGCAATCAACGATGACGGCACCCTCACCTACTCGTTCGTCGAAGCGCTGCAGGCCAGCCACCCGGGCTACATCGTCCGTGCCCTGGGCGGTGCATTCTTCGCCAGCGGCATGTTGTTGATGGCTTACAACGTCTGGCGCACCGTGCGCGCCTCGAACCCGGCTGAAGCCGAAGCCGCTGCCCAGATCGCTGTCGTTGGAGCTCACTGATGAAGCATGAAGCTGTCGAGAAGAATATTGGCCTGCTGGCCTTCTTCATGGTCATCGCCGTCAGCATTGGCGGCCTGACCCAGATTGTTCCGCTGTTCTTCCAGGACGTCACCAACAAGCCGGTCGAAGGCATGAAGCCGCGCTCAGCGCTGGAACTGGAAGGCCGCGACGTCTACATCGCCAACGGTTGTGTCGGCTGCCACTCGCAGATGATCCGTCCGTTCCGCGCTGAAACCGAACGCTACGGCCACTACTCGGTCGCCGGTGAAAGCGTCTGGGACCATCCGTTCCTGTGGGGTTCCAAGCGTACCGGCCCGGACCTGGCTCGTGTCGGCGGTCGTTACTCCGATGACTGGCACCGTGCGCACCTGTACAACCCGCGCAACGTGGTGCCTGAGTCGAAAATGCCGGCTTACCCGTTCCTCGTGGAAAACAAGCTCGACGGCAAAGACACGGCCAAGAAAATGGAAGTGTTGCGCACGCTCGGCGTCCCTTACACCGACGAAGACATCGCCGGTGCAAAAGATGCCGTGAAGGGCAAAACCGAAATGGACGCGCTGGTGGCCTACCTTCAGGGCCTGGGCACCATCATCAAAAGCAAACGGTGATTCTTAATGGATATCGGGATGATTCGAGGCCTGGGCACCGTTGTCGTGATGGTGGCCTTCATCGGTTTGGCGCTGTGGGTGTTCAGCCCCAAGCGCAAGTCGGAGTTTGAAGACGCAACCTTGCTGCCTTTTGCGGATGATCCCGAAGCCATCAAGCACGTCGAGCAAGCTTCTAGGAGTAACAAAGAATGACTACATTCTGGAGTCTGTACGTCACAGTCCTCAGTCTCGGTACGATCTTCGCCCTGACCTGGCTGCTGCTGTCGACCCGCAAGGGCCAGCGCAGCGAACAGACGGACGAAACGGTCGGCCACTCCTTCGACGGGATCGAGGAGTACGACAACCCACTGCCGAAATGGTGGTTCATGCTGTTCGTGGGCACCATCGTGTTTGCCCTGGGTTATCTGGTGCTGTACCCGGGCCTGGGCAACTGGAAAGGTCTGCTGCCGGGTTACAACTACCTCGATAACGACAAGCAGACCGCGTTCGCCAACGGCAAGACCGGCTGGACCGGCGTGCACGAATGGGAAAAGGAAATGGCCCGCTCGGACGCCAAGTTCGGTCCGATCTTCGCCAAGTTCGCGGCGATGCCGATCGAAGAAGTTGCCAAGGATCCGCAAGCCTTGAAGATGGGTGGCCGTCTGTTCGCCTCCAACTGCTCGGTGTGCCACGGTTCCGACGCCAAGGGCGCCTATGGCTTCCCGAACCTGACCGACGCCGACTGGCGCTGGGGTGGCGAGCCGGAAACCATCAAGACCACCATCATGGGCGGTCGTCACGCAGTGATGCCGGCCTGGGCCGAAGTCATTGGCGAACAAGGTGTAGCCGACGTCGCAGCCTTCGTGGTGACTCAACTTGATGGCCGTAAACTGCCGGAAGGCACCAAGGCTGACCCGGCCAACGGCCAGAAACTCTTCGCCGCCAACTGCGTGGCCTGCCACGGTCCCGAAGGCAAAGGCACCCCGGCGATGGGCGCGCCTAACCTGACCCACCCGGCCGCGTTCATCTACGGTTCGAGCTTCGCGCAACTGCAGCAGACCATCCGTTACGGCCGTCAGGGCCAGATGCCTGCGCAGGAACAACTGCAAGGCAACGACAAGGTCCACCTGCTGGCGGCTTACGTTTACAGCCTGTCCCACGGTGAAAAAGCGCCGGAAGCCGAGGCGCAGTAAAGCCAGGGCTTGATGCAATGAAGAATCCCCCGCCAGTGCTCTGGCGGGGGATTTTTTATGGGGCACTGGCCCAGATCGACTTCACCGGCACGGTGGCCACCGGTGTACGTTTGCGCCACTGATTGTCCTCGACCAGACTCACCTCCAATTGCTTGCGGTCCTTGGAAAAAGTGGCGGTCAGGTACGTCTGCTGAGAAGCTGAACCGCTGAGAAACATCGGCACGCTCCCCATATAGGTCTGGCTACCACCCTCGTCGTGGAAGTGGCCGGCGAACATCGCCGTCACCTGATACTTTTCGATCATGTCGCGAAAGCGCTTCTGCTGATCCCAACTGCCTTTCCATTCATAGGGTTTGTGCATGTTGATAATGATCGCGTAGCCCTGCGCTCGCGCTATTCGCAAATCATTCTCCAGCCAGTCCAGCGACGCCCTGATGTCGAATGTGGTCGGATTCAACGCGTGAGAAATCTTCACCGCATAAGTCGGCTCATTGTTCAACTGCACCAGATGCACTTCACCGATATTCTTTGAATAAGCCAGACTACCCAGATAGTGTTTATTCAGAAAACTGCCGCTCACTTCCAGATCGAACTGGTCGACTTTATCGACATGATGATCACGGTAATCAACAATACTGCCCGCGGCGCAGTTCTCACTGAAACAGTCATTCACATTGTTCTGATAATCATGATTACCCAATCCGTAGAGCACGTGATCGCCAAAGTATTTCTTCAGCATCGATCCGACATAAGAACGCTGCCAGCCATGGCCGAACGCGGTCATGTCACCATTGATCATCAATGGTACTGCAGCCTGCCCGCCCATCTCGTTGCGGAACTGGGCAATACTCGCGAACTGGGTTTCCACCAGCCATTTCGCGCGCTTTTCGAAATCCGCGCTCGATTCATCTTCACCACTGTCCGATTTTTCCGTCCACGGGTATTGCGGATCCGAGGCGAATACCATGTGTTGCGGCGCACTTTCGTTGGCACTGGCCAAAGAAGTCAGTGACAACAGGCACAGACACGCGAAAAGCTTTTTAACTTCCTTGATTCTCATAACACTCCACTATTTAGTTAACCATCAAAACATGAACATGCAACTAGTACGCTGCAGAACAGCCGCAAAGCTATTCGAAAACAATAAAAAATTAAAAGCCTTCAATTAACTAATGATATTTCTGCAACATCGGCACAGTTATTGAAATTAATACTTTGAGACACATGCCTGATGGACTCGATCAACAATGCTCTGTAGGGTCTTCCACAGCCCGATGATCCGCATCGGAGCAACTTCAAGGATGAAGCCACTATGTTGAATGACGACAAGAACCGTCTCTCGGATGATCAGAACCTCTCTGATAACAATCACGCAATCGAAGCATCAGATCACCCCGCGGAATCGATTGCCGTGACACTGGGCAATCCGTTGCAACCCGAATCCCGCCACACCACAAAACCCCACAGAAATACCGGCAGCCTCGACAGCCTGGGCGGCGGCAGGCTTCCCTGAGTCTTGAAGTCAGGTCTGAATAAACCCGAGCCGGTCTCCACCTTTGGCGAGGCCGGCTCGACTGACGCCAGCCAGGGACCGACCAACGGACGGCTGAGCCCGGTCCTCCTCGATTGCCGCACCGAAGGCGAAGTAGTAACGTTGCTACACCTGTATTGCGAGAGGTCTACCATGATGGCAATCACCACCATCTCAAGCCGTGAATTCAATCAGGACACCAGCGGCGCCAAAAAGGCTGCACGTCTGGGTCCAGTGATCATCACCGACCGTGGCAAGGCCTCTCACGTACTGTTGAGCATTGAGGAATTTCAGAAACTGAGCGGTGCAAACGCCAGCATTGTCGACTTGCTGGTCATGCCGGAGGCTGCCGACATCGATTTCGAAACCGAGCGCGCAGTCATCATTCATCGTCCTGTGGATCTGTCCTGATGTATTTACTCGACACCAATGTGATTTCCGAACTTCGCAAGCCGCAAGCCGATGCCAATGTCGTCAGTTGGGCCAAAAGCGTCATCGCACCGCGCCTGTACATCTCGGCCATTACCTTGAAAGAACTGGAAACCGGGGTACTACGAATGGAACGGCGTGATCCTGCTCAAGGAAAGCTGTTGCGCAGCTGGCTGACGCGTCACGTCATGCCGGCCTTCGAAACACGAATCCTGCCGGTCGATGCTGCGGTTGCACTACGCTGCGCCAGCCTGCATGTGCCCGACCAGACCAATGAAAGCGATGCATTGATCGCCGCCACTGCCCTGGTGCACGGGCTCACGGTGGTCACTCGTAACGTCGGCGATTTCCAGTCGAGCGGTGTCGCCCTGATCAATCCATGGGAACAATGAGCGAGCGACAGCGCGAAAACTGTCCATACTCATCAAGTCAATTGATCTGCATCAGGCTTTGCTGCATTCGCTACACCAATAACGCTTTTTTCCCAACGCGACCAAAGGTCGCACCCTTGAGCCAGAGCGACAGGCGTATCATTGCGCCACTGCAACACCCCTTTCTGACCGCGGTCGGCACGTATCGACCGAGGCGTTTTTCCACTGCCGTGGGATGCAATGATGAGCAACCAGATTCCGGTACACGACGTCACACCACCGAGCAAAAACGCGAACAACAGCGTCGATCTTTACGCCTCCCGAGAAAAAATCTACACCCGTGCCTTCACCGGCCTGTTCCGCAATCTGCGGATGGTGGGCGGCGCCGCGCTGTTCCTGCTGTATTTCGGTACGGTGTGGCTGAACTGGGGCGGGCATCAGGCGGTGTGGTGGAACCTGCCGGAGCGTAAATTCTTCATCTTTGGTGCGACCTTCTGGCCGCAGGATTTCATCCTGCTGTCCGGCCTGCTGATCATCGCGGCGTTCGGCCTGTTCTTTATCACCGTCTACGCAGGCCGCGTCTGGTGCGGCTATACCTGCCCGCAAAGCGTGTGGACATGGATATTCATGTGGTGCGAGAAGGTCACCGAAGGCGACCGCAACCAGCGCATCAAGCTCGATAAAGCGCCGATGAGCGGCAACAAGTTTTTGCGCAAACTCGCCAAGCATTCGCTTTGGCTGCTGATCGGTTTCGTCACCGGCATGACCTTCGTCGGCTACTTCTCGCCGATCCGCGAACTGGTGTTCGAGTTCTTCACCGGCCAGGCCGATGGCTGGTCGTATTTCTGGGTCGGGTTCTTCACCCTCGCCACCTACGGCAATGCCGGCTGGCTGCGTGAACAGGTGTGTATCTACATGTGCCCGTACGCACGCTTCCAGAGCGTGATGTTCGACAAGGACACGCTGATCGTTTCCTACGATCCGCGTCGCGGCGAAAGCCGTGGCCCGCGCAAGAAAGGTGTCGACTACAAGGCCCTGGGGCTGGGCGATTGCATCGATTGCACCATGTGCGTTCAGGTGTGCCCGACCGGCATCGACATTCGTGACGGTCTGCAGATCGAGTGCATCGGTTGCGCCGCGTGCATCGACGCCTGCGACGCCATCATGGACAAGATGGACTACCCGCGCGGCCTCATCAGCTACACCACCGAACACAACCTCTCCGGACAGAAAACCCATAAACTGCGGCCACGCCTGATCGGCTATGCGGTAGTGCTGCTGGCGATGATCAGTCTTTTGGTCACCGCGTTCTTCATGCGCTCACTGGTCGGGTTCGACGTCAGCAAGGACCGCGTGCTGTACCGCGAAAACGCCGAAGGCCGGATCGAAAACGTCTACAGCCTGAAGATCATGAACAAGGATCAGCGCGACCACACCTACGTGCTGGAGGCCGCCGGTCTGCCGGATCTGCGCCTGCAGGGCAAACGCGAGATCAAGGTGCCGGCCGGCGAAATCTTCAGCATGCCGGTGGAGTTGTCGAGCGCACCGGAACAATTGCCGTCGAGCACCAACGAGGTGAAATTCATCCTCAAGGATGCCGACGACGACAGCGTCCACGTTGAAGCCAAGAGCCGATTCATCGGCCCACAAACCCGTTGAGAGAACTGAACATGCCCGCAGCAAACGCCGCAAGCCCTTGGTACAAGCACCTTTGGCCATGGATCATCATCGGGATCCTGACCTGTTCGGTGACCTTGACCCTGTCGATGGTGACCATTGCGGTGAACAACCCGGACAACCTGGTCAACGACAACTACTACGAGGCCGGCAAAGGCATCAATCGTTCACTGGATCGCGAACTGCTGGCGCAGAATCTGAAGATGCGCGCCAACGTGCATCTGGATGACGTCACTGGCGAAGTCGATCTGCGCCTGAGCGGTGACAGCCAGCCGAAAACCCTGGAACTGAACCTGATCTCGCCGACCCAGCCGGAGAAGGATCGCAAGATCGTCCTGACCCGCAGCGAAACCGAAACCGGCCGTTACATCGGCCAGTTGGGCGACAAGGTCGAAGGCCGGCGTTTTGTCGAATTGCTGGGCACTCAGGACGACCACGTATGGCGCATGTTCGAAGAGGAACAGGTCAGCCATGACAAGGATCTGCTGCTCGGTGACGAACCGCTGCAGGGCGCCGAAGACCTGGATAAATAAAAATCTGCACTGTGGCGAGGGGATTTATCCCCGATGGGGCGCGCAGCGCCCCCTGCTTTCTTTCAGGCATTGCGCGCGCAAGCTTAACGACTGCTACGCAGCCGATCGGGGATAAATCCCCTCGCCACAAAAGCCAAGTCAGTTTTGCCAATATCGCTTTTATGGCCAACTAAATGACCACCCCACTCCCCTGCTACCACTGCGCTCTGCCCGTCCCGTCGGGCAGCCGCTTCACCGCCGTCGTGCTCGGGGAGTCCCGCGAGTTCTGCTGCCCCGGCTGTCAGGCTGTGGCCGAAGCCATCGTCGCCGGTGGTCTGGAAAGCTATTACCAGCATCGCAGCGAAGCTTCGGCCAACCCCGAAGCACTGCCGGTGCAATTGACCGATGAACTGGCGCTGTACGACCGCGCCGACGTGCAAAAACCTTTCGTCCGTCATGAGGGCGAACTCGCCGAAACCACCCTGTTGATGGAAGGCATCAGTTGCGCCGCCTGCGGCTGGCTGATCGAGAAACACCTGCGCACTCTGCCGGCCGTGGCCGAGGCGCGGCTCAATCTGTCGAACCATCGCCTGCATGTGCAATGGGCGGATGCGCAATTGCCACTGAGCCAGATCCTCGCCGAACTGCGCCACATCGGTTACGCCGCCCACCCGTATCAGGCCGACCGCGCCAGCGAACAACTGGCCAGCGAAAACCGTCTGGCGCTGCGCCAACTCGGCGTCGCCGGATTGCTGTGGTTCCAGGCAATGATGGCGACCATGGCGACCTGGCCGGAATTCAACATCGACCTCAGCCCCGAACTGCACACGATCCTGCGTTGGGTCGCGCTGTTCCTCACCACGCCGATCGTGTTCTACAGCTGCGCGCCGTTCTTCAAGGGCGCCATGCGCGATTTGCGCACCCGGCATCTGACCATGGACGTCTCGGTGTCGCTGGCGATCGGCAGTGCCTACATCGCCGGGATCTGGACCTCGATCACCGGGGTCGGCGAGCTGTACTTCGATGCGGTCGGGATGTTCGCGCTGTTTCTCCTTGCCGGGCGCTATCTGGAGCGACGCGCCCGCGAACGCACCGCCGCTGCCACCGCGCAGCTTGTGAACCTGCTGCCAGCCTCGTGCCTGCGCCTCGACGCCAATGGCCAGAGCGAACGCATTCTGCTCAGCGAATTGCGCCTGGGTGACCGGGTGCTGGTGCAACCGGGTTCGATCCTGCCGGCGGACGGCAAGATCCTCGACGGCCAGTCGAGCATCGACGAATCGCTGCTGACCGGTGAATACCTGCCACAACCGCGCACCCTCGGCGATGCGGTCACCGCTGGCACGCTGAACGTCGAAGGCGCGTTGACCGTCGAGGTGCTGGCGCTGGGTCAGGACACACGCCTGTCGGCCATCGTCCGCCTGCTTGATCGCGCCCAGGCCGAGAAACCGCGGCTGGCGGAAATCGCCGACCGTGCCGCGCAATGTTTCCTGCTGTTGTCGCTGATTGCAGCGGCGGCCATCGGCCTGTTGTGGTGGCAGCTGGACTCGTCACGGGCGTTCTGGATCGTCCTGGCGATGCTGGTCGCGACCTGCCCTTGCGCGCTATCGCTGGCGACCCCGACGGCGTTGACCGCTGCCACTGGCACCCTGCACAAACTCGGCCTGTTGCTGACGCGCGGCCACGTGCTGGAAGGCCTGAACCAGATCGACACGGTGATCTTCGACAAGACCGGCACCCTCACCGAAGGACGACTGGTTTTGCGTTCGATTCGCCCACTGGGCACGTTGAACAGCGACCAGTGCCTGAGCCTGGCCGCCGCTCTGGAAAACCGTTCGGAACACCCGATAGCCCGCGCCTTCGGGCGTGCGCCACTGGCCGCCGAGGAAGTGCACAGCACGCCAGGGCTTGGGCTAGAAGGATTGGTCGACGCACAGCGCTTGCGCATCGGGCAGGCCGACTTCGTCTGCGACCTCAGCGGCGCACCTTTGCCGGCGATGCCGGATGAACCGGGCCAATGGCTGCTGCTTGGAGACGATCAAGGGCCGCTGGCATGGTTCGTTCTCGACGACCGCCTGCGCGACGACGCACCCGCCCTGATCGCCGCGTGCAAGGCCCGAGGCTGGCGCACGCTGCTGCTGTCCGGCGACAGCTCGCCGATGGTCGCCAGCGTCGCCGCCGAACTGGGCATCGACGAGGCCCGTGGCGGTCTGCGCCCGGATGACAAACTGCAAGTGCTGCAACAACTGCACGCTCAAGGCCGTAAAGTGCTGATGCTCGGCGATGGCGTGAACGACGTACCGGTGCTGGCCGCTGCCGACATCAGCGTGGCCATGGGTTCGGCCACGGATCTGGCGAAAACCAGTGCCGACGCGGTGCTGCTGTCCAACCGTCTCGACGCGCTGGTGCAAGCCTTCACGCTAGCGCGCAGAACCCGTCGGGTAATCATCGAGAACCTGCTGTGGGCGGCGCTGTACAATGGCCTCATGTTGCCGTTCGCCGCCCTCGGCTGGATCACTCCGGTGTGGGCCGCGGTCGGCATGTCGATCAGTTCGTTGACCGTGGTGCTCAACGCCCTGCGCCTGACTCGCCTGCCGAGCGCGCCGGTTGCCGGCACCCGTTCAGAAACCCGCCCGTTGCCGGCCTGAGCCGCACGGCCCTGGAGTACCGATGCCAGCTCTTTACGTGATGATCCCGGCCGCCCTGCTGATCGTGGCCATCGCCGTGTACATCTTCTTCTGGGCGGTGGACAGCGGGCAGTACGACGACCTCGACGGCCCGGCCCACAGCATCCTGTTCGACGATCAGGACCCGAACCACACCGCCGCCGTGGACGAAGCCAAATCCGACAAACCGGACGACAAGGCCCCACCCCATGCTTGAGCTGGCGCCCCTGCTGGTCTCGGCGCTGATCCTCGGCCTGCTCGGTGGCGGGCATTGCCTGGGCATGTGCGGCGGCCTGATGGGCGCGTTGACTCTGGCGATTCCGAAGGAACAGCGCAGCCGGCGGTTTCGTCTGCTGCTGGCGTACAACCTGGGGCGCATCCTCAGTTACGCGACCGCTGGATTGCTGATCGGCCTGGCTGGCTGGGCGGTGGCGAACAGCCCGGCGGCGCTGTTCATGCGCATCCTCGCCGGGTTGCTGCTAATTGCGATGGGCCTGTATCTGGCCGGCTGGTGGAGCGGCCTGACCCGCATCGAAAGCCTGGGTCGCGGGTTGTGGCGTTACATTCAGCCGGTGGCCAATCGGCTGCTGCCGGTGTCAAGTTTGCCCCGCGCGTTGCTGCTCGGCGCACTATGGGGCTGGCTGCCCTGCGGACTGGTTTACAGCACGCTGCTGTGGTCGGCGAGCCAGGGCAATGCGCTGGACAGTGCGCTGTTGATGCTGGCGTTCGGGCTGGGGACGTGGCCGGTGCTGCTCGCCACAGGGCTGGCGGCCGAGCGGGTGACGACGTTGCTGCGCAAACGCAGCGTGCGCATGGCCGGGGGCTTGCTGGTGATTCTGTTCGGCATCTGGACCTTGCCCGGCCCACACCAACATTGGCTGATGGGTCACTAAAACTGTGGCGAGGGAGCTTGCTCCCGCTGGGGTGCGAAGCGCCCCTCCCGATTTGACAGCAAAACCAGGGGCCTGCTGCGCAGTCCAGCGGGAGCAAGCTCCCTCGCCACAAAAGCAGTCATTACCAATACGCCGTTGATGCAAATCAAGAGCCCCGTCGCCGCACCCCGATAGACTCGCCACACTGCCAGCCTATCCGGGGGAATGCCCGCATGCTCGACGCCATTCGTTGGGACACTGATCTGATCCGCCGCTACGACCTGGCGGGGCCGCGCTACACCTCGTACCCGACGGCCGTGCAATTCAACAGTCAGGTCGGCACCTTCGACCTGTTCCACGCCCTGCGCGACAGCCGCAAGGCGTTGCGCCCGTTGTCGCTGTACGTGCACGTGCCGTTCTGCGCGAACATTTGTTACTACTGCGCCTGCAACAAGGTCATCACCAAGGATCGCGGCCGTGCACAGCCATATCTGCAACGGCTGGAGCAAGAAATCCAGTTGATCGCCTGCCATCTCGAGCCGACGCAGAAAGTCGAGCAACTGCACTTCGGCGGCGGCACCCCGACCTTCCTCAGCCACGACGAACTGCGCCAGTTGATGGCGCACCTGCGCAAACACTTCAATCTGCTGGATGACGATTCCGGCGATTACGGCATCGAGATCGACCCACGCGAGGCCGACTGGTCGACCATGGGCCTGCTGCGTGAACTGGGTTTCAACCGGGTCAGCATCGGCCTGCAAGACCTCGATCCGGCGGTGCAACGCGCCGTCAATCGCCTGCAAAGCCTTGAGGAGACCCGCGCAGTCATCGACGCGGCGCGCACCCTGCAATTTCGCTCGATCAACATCGACTTGATCTATGGCCTGCCCAAGCAGACCCCGGAAAACTTCGCGCGCACCGTCGAGGAAGTCATCAGCCTGCAACCGGACCGGCTCTCGGTGTTCAACTACGCGCACTTGCCGGAGCGCTTCATGCCGCAGCGGCGGATCAACAGCCACGAACTGCCAAGCCCTGCGCAAAAACTGGAAATGCTTCAGCGCACCATTGAACAACTGACCGCCGCCGGCTACCGCTACATCGGCATGGACCACTTCGCGCTGCCCGATGATGAGCTGGCAATCGCTCAGGAAGAACAGACCCTGCAGCGCAACTTCCAGGGCTACACCACACACGGCCATTGCGATCTGATTGGTCTGGGGGTGTCGGCGATCAGCCAGATCGGCGATCTCTACTGCCAGAACAATAGCGATCTTAATCAGTACCAGAACACCCTTGCCGCCGCGCAACTGGCGACCAGCCGGGGCCTGGTGTGCAATGCCGACGATCGCCTGCGCCGCGCGGTGATCCAGCAACTGATCTGCAATTTCAGCCTGGAATTCGCCGAAATCGAGCAGGCGTTCAACATCGATTTTCAGGGTTACTTCGGCGCGCTGTGGCCGCAACTGCAAGGCATGGCCAACGATGGGCTGATCAATCTGGAACGCGAGCGGATCGAAGTGCTGCCGGCCGGACGCCTGCTGGTGCGCTCGGTGTGCATGGTGTTCGACGCGTATCTGGAACAGCAGAACCGGCAGCGCTTTTCGCGGGTGATCTAGTTTTTCGTCAGCAGTGAGCCGAGCGTGAGGTTCTGCTCGGAGGTGAGGCCGGACTGGTCCATGACTTTGGACAGGGCCAAGTTGGCGCTGATCAGCCCGGTATTCAGCGCGGCGATGGCACCGCGCAGCGCGGCGAGCATGTTGACCTTGGCTTCGTTGGTCAGCCTCTTGTCAGCCATGACCGCCGCCATCCGGGCTTTCTTCTCGGCGATTTCCTTTTGCAATTTGCGGATCATCTTCAGCAATTGCTGGACGTTTTCCGGCAGGCCACTGTCTTCGATGTCGCTGTTCTCGCCACCGGCGCTGAAGGCTTTTTCGATCGAGGCATGGGACAGCGACACTTTGACACCCTCGACCAAGGTCGGGGTTGCCAGCGACGCCGAGTCGGCATCCTGCTCGTCGCCGGACACCGTCCTGGCGGTGCTCGGTACAGACGCAACGCCGCTGTTACCGGGGTTCAGCGTGTCAATGGCAGCCATCGAAGCGATTCCTTGCATGCGTGGTGATACCCCTTTATCGGCCACTTGCCCTGCGGCTTTACGCCCGTGGGACAAACTCGCCGCAGACTGGCCTGAATGTCCTCCCGTGGGTTACCCTTACGGCTTATGTGTGTTTTCCCACAAGGATTTAAGAAATGTCCGAGCCAGTTAAACTGCGCGCTCACAACCAGGCCCATTGCAAGGATTGCAGCCTGGCTCCTCTCTGCCTGCCACTTTCTCTGAATCTGGAAGACATGGATGCGCTGGACGAAATCGTTAAACGTGGCCGCCCGCTGAAAAAGGGCGAGTTCCTGTTCCGCCAGGGCGACACTTTCGATTCCGTTTATGCAGTACGCTCCGGCGCCCTGAAGACCTTCAGCCTGAGCGACAGCGGCGAAGAACAGCTCACCGGTTTCCACCTGCCGAGCGAACTGGTCGGCCTGTCCGGCATGGACACCGAGAAACACCCGGTGTCGGCCCAGGCGCTGGAAACCACCTCGGTCTGTGAAATTCCCTTCGAACGCCTCGACGAACTGGCCCTGCAACTGCCGCAGCTGCGCCGTCAGTTGATGCGGGTGATGAGCCGCGAGATCCGCGACGACCAGCAAATGATGCTGCTGCTGTCGAAGAAAACCGCCGACGAGCGCATCGCCACGTTCCTGGTCAATCTGTCGGCACGTTTCCGCGCTCGCGGGTTCTCGGCCAACCAGTTCCGCCTGAGCATGTCACGCAACGAAATCGGCAACTATCTGGGCCTCGCGGTGGAAACCGTGTCGCGGGTGTTCACCCGGTTCCAGCAGAACGAACTGATCGCCGCCGAGGGCAAAGAGATCCACATCCTCGACCCGATCCAGCTCTGCGCCCTGGCCGGCGGCTCGCTCGAAGGCTGATCTCGATCCGCGGTTGAGCGAAGCGTTTCAGCCGCGGGTATACTGCGCCGTTTGCAGCCCTGCCAGGACACCTCGACGATGGTCTTCGACTCCTTCGACATCAAATCCCTGATCCGCCCCGTGATCGACTTCCCGAAACCGGGCGTGATCTTTCGCGACATCACCCCACTGTTCCAGTCGCCCAAGGCCCTGCGCCTGGTGATGGACAGCTTCGCCCACCGTTATGTGGAAGCCGACTTCACCCACATCGGCGCGATGGATGCGCGCGGTTTCCTGATCGGCTCGGTGCTGGCCTACCAACTGAACAAGCCGCTGGTGCTGTTCCGCAAGCAGGGCAAACTGCCGGCGGACGTATTGGCCGAGGGTTATGCGACCGAATACGGCGAAGCGTTCCTCGAAGTGCACGCCGACAGCCTGTGCGAAGGCGATTCGGTGGTGATGTTCGATGACCTGATTGCCACCGGTGGCACGCTGATCGCAGCCGCCAACCTGATCCGCCGCATGGGCGCGCGGGTGCATGAAGCGGCGGCGATCATTGATCTGCCGGAGCTGGGGGGTTCGCAGCGTCTGGAAGATATGGGCATCCCTACTTTCTGTCTGACGCAGTTTGCGTTGACCGATAAATAAGTAGCGCCCTTCAGG
>NZ_JANLOG010000053.1:0-31216 GCF_025466205.1 Pseudomonas sp. 13B_3.2_Bac1 | reverse complement strand
CCCCCCCCCCCCCCCCCCCCCCCCCCCCCCCGCTCCCACAATTGGCTTTGTGGTGTAACTAATAACAAGGAACAGGCCATGCGCGCACTGGCTGCACTGAGTCGCTTTGTCGGCAATACCTTCGCTTACTGGGTTCTGATTTTCGCGGTGATCGCGTTCCTGCAACCGGCGTGGTTCCTCGGCCTCAAAGGCGCAATCGTGCCGCTGCTGGGACTGGTGATGTTCGGCATGGGCCTGACCCTCAAACTCGATGACTTCGCCGCCGTCGCCCGCCATCCGTGGCGCGTGGCTTTGGGCGTGGTCGCACATTTCGTGATCATGCCCGGTGTGGCGTGGTTGCTCTGCCAGATCTTCCATCTGCCACCGGAAATCGCCGTCGGGGTTATTCTGGTCGGCTGCTGCCCAAGTGGCACCTCTTCGAACGTGATGACCTGGCTGGCCCGGGGCGACCTGGCGCTGTCGGTGGCGATTGCCGCTGTTACCACCCTCCTCGCCCCGCTGCTGACCCCGGCGCTGATCTGGCTGCTGGCTTCGGCGTGGTTGCCGGTGTCGTTCATGGAATTGTTCTGGTCGATCCTGCAAGTGGTGCTGCTGCCGATCGTGCTCGGCGTGGTCGCGCAACGTTTGCTCGGCGATAGAGTGCGGCACGCGGTGGACGTGTTGCCTCTGGTGTCGGTGGTCAGCATCGTCATCATCGTCACCGCCGTGGTGGCCGCCAGTCAGGCGAAGATTGCCGAATCCGGGCTGCTGATCATGGCGGTGGTGATGCTGCATAACAGCTTCGGCTACTTGCTGGGCTACTTCACCGGGCGCCTGTTCAAGTTGCCACTGGCGCAGCGCAAGTCGCTGGCGCTGGAAGTCGGCATGCAGAATTCGGGGTTGGGCGCGGCATTGGCCAGCGCGCACTTTTCGCCGCTGGCGGCGGTGCCGAGCGCGTTGTTCAGCGTCTGGCACAACATTTCCGGGGCGTTGCTCTCGACCTACTTCCGGCGCATGAGCGAGAAAGAAGACCGTGAGGCGCTGGCGCAGCAGCCGGGCGACTGACTGGGAAGCTTGATCCCCGGATTAATGCTCGGCAGACTATTGCGCTACGCGGGGACGACCCTGCGGCTCGATCGAGTTATCAATCTGGGGACGGCCCCGTCAATCGATGGAGGTCTTTCATGTCCTGGATCATTCTGTTTTTCGCCGGCCTGTTCGAAGTCGGCTGGGCCGTCGGCCTGAAATACACCGACGGTTTCACCCGCCCGCTCCCCACCGTACTGACCGTCGCAGCGATGGCAATCAGCCTCGGCCTGCTGGGGCTGGCGATGAAGGAATTACCACTGGGTACGGCTTATGCGATCTGGACCGGGGTCGGTGCCGTGGGCACGGTGATTGCCGGGATCATTCTGTTTGGCGAGTCGATGGCGTTGATTCGCCTGGCCAGCGTGGCGTTGATCATCACCGGTTTGATCGGCCTCAAGGTCAGCGCTTAGGCCACTGCCGCTTTCGCGAGCAAGCCCGCTCCCACACTGGAATGCATTTCAAATGTGGGAGCGGGCTTGCTCGCGAAGGAGCCATTGAAGTCAGCGACTATCTGACTGCACCGCGCAACGTCCCCACCAACCCCTGCAATTTCGCCGGCTGCGCCGCCTCCACCGCCACCGCCGAACCCGCCACCAACGTCACCCGCGACCACAACCGCTTGAACAGGCCCTTGTTCGGATCGCGACTGAAGAAACTCCCCCACAATCCCTGCAGCGCCAGCGGAATTACCGGCACCGGGGTTTCTTCGAGAATCCGCGTCAGCCCGCCCTTGAACTCGTTGATCTCGCCATCGGTGGTCAACTTGCCTTCCGGGAAGATGCACACCAACTCACCGTCCTTCAGGTACTGGGCAATCCGGGTGAAGGCTTTTTCGTAGATCTGGATGTCTTCGTTGCGTCCGGCAATCGGAATCGTCCCCGCCGTGCGGAAGATAAAGTTCAGCACCGGCAGGTTGTAGATCTTGTAGTACATGACAAAGCGAATCGGCCGACGCACCGCGCCGCCAATCAGCAGCGCATCGACGAACGACACGTGGTTGCACACCAGCAATGCCGCGCCCTCGTCCGGAATCGCTTCGAGGTTACGGTGTTCGACGCGGTACATGGAATGGCTCAGCAGCCAGATCATGAAACGCATGCTGAACTCGGGGACGATCTTGAAGATGTAGGCGTTGACGCCGATGTTCAGCAGCGATACCACCAAAAACAGCTGTGGAATCGACAGCTTGACCACGCTCAACAACACGATCGAAACGATCGCCGACACCACCATAAACAGCGCGTTGAGAATGTTGTTGGCCGCGATCACCCGCGCCCGTTCGTTCTCGGCGGTGCGCGACTGGATCAACGCGTACAGCGGCACGATATAGAAGCCGCCAAAAATACCGAGGCCGAGAATATCGACCAGCACCGCCCAGGTATGGGCAAAGCCCAGCACTTGGGTCCAGCTATGGCCGGTGACGCTCTCCGGGATTCCACCGGAATGCCACCACAGCAGCAGGCCAAACACGGTCAGACCGAACGAACCGAACGGCACCAGACCGATCTCGACCTTGCGCCCGGAAAGCTTCTCGCAGAGCATCGAACCCAGCGCAATCCCCACCGAGAACACGGTGAGAATCAGCGTTACCACGGTTTCGTCGCCGTGCATCCAC
Source organism: Pseudomonas sp. 13B_3.2_Bac1 (assembly GCF_025466205.1). Classification (NCBI taxonomy): domain Bacteria; kingdom Pseudomonadati; phylum Pseudomonadota; class Gammaproteobacteria; order Pseudomonadales; family Pseudomonadaceae; genus Pseudomonas; species Pseudomonas sp. 13B_3.2_Bac1. The sequence goes on along the minus strand of NZ_JANLOG010000053.1, from coordinate 28,533 downwards.
TCCTTGGCGTAGGCCGGGATCTGCGTCAGATAAATCGCCCCGACAAACCAGAACCACGAGTTGCCGACAATCGAGCGCGACACCGCGGGCGTCTGGCCCAGACCGAGTTTCAGCGTGGCCCAGGACTGGCTGAAGATGTTCCAGTTCAGGCGCATTTCCGGCGAAGCCGCCGCAGCGCGCGGAATGCTGCGACTGGCGAGATACCCGAGCACCGCAATCCCGACAATCGCGGTCGACACCAGTGGCGCGTAATGCGTCGAGGACATGATGATGCCGGCGCCGATGGTCCCGGCAAGGATCGCCAGGAACGTGCCCATCTCCACCAGTCCGTTGCCGCCGACCAGTTCATCCTCGCGCAACGCCTGCGGCAAAATCGAATACTTGACCGGCCCGAACAGCGCCGAATGCGTGCCCATGGCAAACAGCGCCACCAGCATCAGCGACAGGTGATCGAAGAGAAAACCGATCGATCCTACGGCCATGATCGCGATTTCCGCGAGTTTGATCAGACGGATCAGCGCGTCCTTGGCGAATTTTTCCCCGAACTGCCCGGCCAGCGCCGAGAACAGGAAGAACGGCAAGATAAACAGCAGCGCACACAGGTTGACCCAGATCGAACGGTCACCTTCGATGGTCAGCCGATACAGAATGGCGAGGATCAGCGACTGCTTGAACACGTTGTCGTTGAACGCGCCCAGCGACTGCGTGATGAAAAACGGCAGAAAGCGCCGGGTGCGAAGCAGGTTGAACTGTGAGGGGTGACTCATCTTCCGTGTTTCCCTGAAGTCGGTAGAGAATGGCCTGGATCTGCTTATTGGAATCTCGATCGGCGATCCAGGCCACACATTACCTAAACTTTTCAGGTTATTTCTTCAACCCTGCAATACAAGGTGAGACAAACAGCTCACCGCGCCACGCGCCTTGCACGGTGCGTTTACCGACGATCAGCCACATCACTGCCAGCAGGCTCACCAGCACACAGCCCATCACGCTGAAAAAACCGAGGTTCAGCGTGCTGGCGAGCTTGAGGGTCGCCAGCGAATACACGCCCAGCGGGAAGGTGAAACCCCACCAGCCGAGGTTGAACGGGATGCCGTCGCGCAGGTAACGCGCGGTGATCAGCAGCGCCATCAACATCCACCACAAACCGAAGCCCCACAGCGTGATCCCGGCGACCAGCCCCAGGCCCGCAGCGATTTCACCGATGCCCGGCAGGCCATTGGCGGCGAAGATCGCCGGTGCATCAGCGCCCAGCAGCAACATGCCCAACGCGCCGGTGCCGATCGGACCGAGGGCCAGCCAGCTTGAGGCGGCCATGTTTTCGTGGGGCAGTTTATGCAGGGCCATGCGAAGCAACAGGATGGTCAGAATGCTGAACGCCACGGGCAGGGAAAATGCCCAGAGCACGTAGCTTGTCGTCAGCACCACCAGTTGCGCGTGGGCATCGGCCAGGTGCGGCGCGAGCAAGCCGCCGCTGGCCGCCGCCACTTCCGCCGCCACTACCGGCAACAGCCAGACGGCGGTCATCTGATCGATGCTGTGTTCCTGGCGGGTAAACATCATGTAGGGGATCAACACACCGCAGGCCAGCGACATCGCCACGTCGAGCCACCACAGCACTTCGGCAAGATGAATCACGCCTTCGCCCCAGCGTGGCAGGCCGAACAGCAGAAAGCCGTTGATAATCGTCGCCAGGCCCATGGGGATGGTGCCGAAGAACATCGAAACGGTGGAATGGCCGAAGATCCGCCGCGCTTCATCGAAGAAGAGAACCCAGCGCGCGGCATAGGCGAAGGTAAACAGGGTGAACAACAGAATGTTGAACAGCCACAAACCTTCGGCCACCGCGTGCAACCCGGGGATCGCCACCGGCAGTTGCGCCAGGGCCAGGGCCAGCACACCGGTGCCCATGGTCGCGGCGAACCAGTTCGGGGTGAATTGACGGATCACTTCACGCGGATGCTGAAGCTGGCTGAACGGCTTGATGCCGGGTTTGGCTATGTTGGGGCAAGTCATCATGAACTCCTGTCCTCAGGTGAGGTTGAGTCCATGGTAGAACCGAATCGAATATCTATATAACGGGTAATTTCTCTATCTGTTATCTACTTTACAGATAAGCGTCTAGACACTGCCTTCGCTTTCAATCACCAGAATCCGCGCCGCTCCCTGCGGATGCGCCACGTGCTCGGTGCCGACCGAGGCGTAGAAGATATCCCCGACCTCAAGCAGCACATGCTTTTCTTCGCCCTGTTCGCGATAGCGCATCTGCACCTGACCATCGAGCACCACGAACACTTCTTCACCATCGTTGACGTGCCATTTGTAAGGCTGATCGGTCCAGTGCAGACGCGTGGTGATGCCGTTCATGTTGGCGATGTCCAGCGCACCCCAGGCACGCTCGGCGGTGAACGACTTGCTGCGGATAATCTTCATCGGTCGATCCATGCAAAGAAGGGCCGCTCAAGGCTAACTGAAACCGCCACACTTATGGAGCGCTGCAAACCTTGGCCGCTTGCGCACGCAAGCTGAGCAGGAGCGCGGCGACGGCCAGCACGATCAATGCGGCGACGTAACCGTCGGTGGTCGCGAGCAAGCCGTAGGTGCGAGTCAAGTGCCCGGCGAGCAGTGCCGGCAAGCAAAACGCCAGATAACTCAGCGCGTAATACGCCGACATCAGCCCCGCTCGCTCATGCGGCAGAGCCAGCGGCACCAGGCTGCGCACTGCCCCGAGAAACCCCGAACCAAAGCCACAACCGGCGACCAGCGTGCCGAGGAAAAACAGCCCCAGACTGGCACTGTGCACGCCGAGCAGAATCAGCAGCACACCGATGGGCAGCAGACTGGCGCCCAGTTGCAGGGCGCGGGTCGCAGGCCGATTGCGCAACGTGAAAATCATCAGCGCGCCCGTCACCGTCAGCGCCGAGACGGTCGCACCGCCGATCAGGTTGGAAGTCGAACCGGTGGCGGTGCGCACCAGCGACGGCGCCAGCGAGGCAAAAAAGCCGCCGAGGGCCCAGGTTGCGGTGTTCAGCGGCAGCACACGCCACAAGGTCGAACGCGCCTGAACCGGCACATGCAGGGTCGGCCGCAGCGAAGCCCAGGCCCCGGCTTGCGGGGTGACGCTTTCCGGCAGACGCCAGACATACACTGCCTGCAACACAAACATTGCCAGCAGCAACCAGTAAGTCAGTTGCAACGGCGCCGGAGCGAACTCGGCCAGCAAGCCACAGCCCATGCTGCCCAGCGCCATGCCGAGCAACGGTGCGACGCTGTTGATCAACGGCCCCTGCTGGCGGTCGGTGTCGAGCAGCGTTGCGCTCAGAACAGCGGTGGCCATGCCGGTGGCAAAACCTTGCAGCACGCGGGCGCTGATCAGCCAGGCGACGCTGTCGGCGTTGATGAACAGCAGCATCGCCAGCGCATTGAGCAGCACCGCGGTGAAAATCACCGGTTTACGCCCCAAGTGATCGGACAGCGATCCGACCGTCAGCAGCGCCGCCAGCAGGCTTAAGGCATACACGCCGAAAATCAGGGTCAGCACTGCTGCCGAGAAGTGCAGTTGATCCTGATACAGGTGATACAGCGGCGTCGGCGCCGTGGAGGCGGCGAGAAAACTCAACAAGGTGATCGCCAGAAAAATCAGGCTGCCACGGTTGGAAGCAAGGCTGGTCATGGGCACACTCCGCAAAAGCTAATTTTTTGCTTTTGCGGAGTGTGCTCTTGGCTTTGGCTTAAAGCAAATTCTTTGTGTTAAGGTCTGGCGCATGGCTATTAAAGAAGGTTTACGCCCCGGCGGCCGCAGCGCCCGGGTGCAAGAGTCGATTCATTCGGCAGTCCGCGCGCTTCTGCAAGAACAGGAGCGCAGCACCGTGACCGTCCCGCAAATCGCTGCGCGGGCCGGGGTCACGCCTTCGACGATCTATCGGCGTTGGGGCGATCTGACGGCGTTGCTGGCGGACGTCGCCCTCGCCCGCATGCGCCCCGACAGCGAACCGGCCGTGACCGGTGACCTGCGCGGTGATATCCGCGCCTGGGCCGAGCAGTATCTGGACGAAATGAGTTCGGAGCCGGGGCGCAACATGATGCGCGACGTGCAGGCCAGCGCCACGCCGGGGTATTGCGTGACGATCATTGGCGCGCAGTTGCAGACCATCATCGAGCGTCACCCCGACGAGCCGGCGCCGAGTGTCGATCGGTTGATCAATCTGGTGGTGGCGCCGGTGGTGTTCCGGATTCTGTTTGCGGCGGCGGCGCTGGAGGTGGATGAACTGCATCGGTTGATCGATATGGCGTTGAAACAGGACTGACGCTATCGCGAGCAGGCTCACTCCTACAATTGGAATGCGTTCCACCTGTAGGAGTGAGCCTGCTCGCGAAGAGGCCCGACCAGTCACCTCAGAACCACCCGGTTTCAAACCTGCGACACCCCGCCACGCCACGACCTTGGTCGACACTGACTAACCGCCGCACTCATGCGAGACTGTCCGCCCGGGCAGGACTGCCGGGGTGTCTTCTGTCGGGAGTGTTGCATGTCGTTGTCCACCGGGCTGATCGCCGCCGTCGCCCTCGCCTATATGGCCATCATGTTCGCCATCGCCTTCTACGGCGACCGTCGCAGCGCGCCATTGCCGCCGCGGATGCGCGCGTGGGTGTACAGCTTGTCGCTGGCGGTTTATTGCACCAGTTGGACGTTCTTCGGCGCGGTCGGTCAGGCGGCCGAACAGCTGTGGTCATTCCTGCCGATCTACCTCGGGCCGATCCTGCTGTTGCTGGGCGCACCGTGGGTTCTGCAGAAAATGGTGATGATCAGCAAACAGGAGAACATCACCTCGATTGCCGACTTCATCGCCGCGCGCTACGGCAAATCGCAATCGCTGGCGGTGGTGGTAGCGCTGATCTGTCTGGTCGGCGTCCTGCCTTATATCGCCCTGCAACTCAAAGGCATCGTCCTTGGTGTAAACCTGCTGATCGGCGCCGGTGCCGACGCCATGGGCACCCGCGCCCAGGACACCGCACTGATCGTGTCGCTGGTACTGGCGCTGTTCACCATCGTCTTCGGTACGCGCAACCTCGATGCCACCGAGCACCACCGGGGCATGGTGCTGGCGATTGCGTTTGAATCGCTGGTCAAGCTGTTCGCCTTTCTCGCCGTCGGCGCGTTCGTGACCTACGGGCTGTACGACGGTTTTGACGACCTGTTCAATCAGGCGATGCTCGCACCGCGCCTCGAGGAGTACTGGAAGGAAACGATTAACTGGCCGTCGATGGTAGTGCAGACCGGGGTGGCGATGATGGCGATCATCTGCCTGCCACGGCAGTTTCACGTCACCGTGGTGGAGAACATCGACCCGCAGGACCTGCGTCTGGCCAAGTGGGTGTTCCCGGCCTATCTGGCGCTGGCCGCGCTGTTCGTGGTGCCGATCGCCCTCGCCGGGCAGATGATGCTGCCGAGTCACGTGCTTCCGGATTCGTTCGTGATCAGCCTGCCGCTGGCCCAGGCCCATCCGGCCCTGGCGTTGCTGGCGTTCATCGGTGGTGCGTCAGCGGCCACCGGCATGGTGATCGTGGCCAGCGTGGCGCTGTCGACCATGGTCTCCAACGACATGCTGTTGCCGTGGTTGCTGCGCCGCAACAACGCCGAGCGCCCGTTCGAGGTGTTCCGCCAGTGGATGCTCTCGGTACGCCGGGTGAGCATCGTGCTGATTCTGCTGCTGGCCTACGTCAGCTATCGCTTGCTCGGCTCCACCGCGAGCCTGGCGACCATCGGTCAGATCGCCTTCGCCGCTGTCACCCAACTGGCCCCGGCGATGCTCGGCGCGCTGTACTGGAAACAGGCCAACCGTCGTGGGGTGTTCGCCGGTCTCGCGGCGGGCACGTTCCTCTGGTTTTACACATTGATCCTGCCGATTGCCGCCCACAGCCTCGGCTGGTCGCTGAGCACTTTTCCCGGTCTGGCGTGGCTGCACAGCAACCCGCTGAACCTGCCGATCACCCCGCTGACGCAAGGCGTGGTGCTGTCGCTGGCGGGCAACTTCACGTTGTTCGCCTGGGTCTCGGTGCTGTCGCGCACGCGGGTTTCGGAGCACTGGCAGGCCGGGCGCTTCATTGGCCAGGAAATCAGCGCGCGGCCGAATGCGCGCTCGATGCTGGCGGTGCAGATCGATGATTTGCTGCAACTGGCGGCACGTTTTGTCGGCGAAGAACGTGCGCGGCAGAGCTTCATTCGTTTCGCCTACCGCCAGGGCAAGGGCTTCAACCCGAACCAGAACGCCGATGGCGAATGGATCGCCCACACCGAACGCTTGCTGGCCGGCGTGCTCGGCGCTTCTTCGACGCGCGCCGTAGTAAAAGCCGCCATCGAAGGTCGGGAAATGCAGCTGGAGGACGTCGTCCGTATCGCTGACGAAGCCTCGGAAGTCCTGCAGTTCAACCGCGCGCTGCTGCAAGGCGCGATCGAGAACATTACCCAAGGCATCAGCGTGGTCGACCAGTCGCTGAAACTGGTGGCCTGGAACCGCCGCTATCTGGAGCTGTTCAACTACCCGGACGGCTTGATCAGCGTCGGCCGGCCGATTGCCGACATCATTCGCTACAACGCCGAACGTGGCTTGTGCGGCCCCGGCGAGGCGGAAGTCCACGTCGCCCGACGCCTGCACTGGATGCGTCAGGGCCGCGCGCACACTTCCGAACGTTTGTTCCCCAACGGCCGGGTGATCGAGCTGATCGGCAACCCGATGCCTGGTGGCGGTTTCGTCATGAGTTTCACTGACATTACCGCGTTCCGCGAAGCCGAGCAGGCGCTGACCGAGGCCAACGAAGGCCTGGAACAACGGGTCAGCGAGCGCACGCAGGAGCTGTCGCAACTCAACGTCGCACTGACCGAAGCCAAGGGCCATGCCGAGGCGGCGAACCAGTCGAAAACCCGCTTCCTCGCCGCTGTCAGCCATGACCTGATGCAGCCGTTGAACGCCGCTCGCTTGTTCTCTGCCGCCCTCTCCCATCAGGACGACGGCTTGAGCAGCGAGGCGCAGAAACTGGTGCAACACCTCGACAGTTCGCTGCGTTCGGCAGAAGACCTGATCAGCGACCTGCTGGATATATCCCGCCTGGAAAACGGCAAGATCAACCCCGATCCCAAGCCGTTCGCGCTCAATGAGCTGTTCGATACACTCGGCGCCGAATTCAAGGCGCTGGCGCAGGAACAAGGCCTGAAGTTCCGCGTGCGCGGCAGCCAGTTGCGCATCGACAGCGACATCAAGCTGCTGCGACGGATTCTGCAGAACTTCCTCACCAACGCCTTCCGCTATGCCAAGGGCCCGGTGCTGCTGGGCGTGCGTCGGCGCGATGGCGAGCTGTGCCTGGAAGTGTGGGATCGCGGGCCGGGGATTCCGGAAGACAAACAACAAGTGATTTTCGAGGAATTCAAACGCCTCGACAGCCATCAGACCCGCGCCGAGAAGGGCCTGGGTCTGGGCCTGGCGATTGCCGACGGTTTGTGTCGCGTGCTCGGCCATACCCTGCGCGTACGTTCGTGGCCGGGGCGCGGTAGTGTGTTCAGTGTCAGTGTGCCGCTAGCGCGGGCGCAATCGCTGCCACAGAAAACTGCAGTGGAGTTGAACGGCAAGCTGCTCAGCGGCGCACAGGTGCTGTGCATCGACAATGAAGACAGCATTCTGATTGGCATGAACAGCCTGCTGACCCGTTGGGGCTGTCAGGTGTGGACGGCGCGCAATCGCGAGGAATGCGCGGCGTTGCTGAACGAGGGTGTGCGACCGCAACTGGCACTGGTCGACTATCACCTCGATCACGGCGATACCGGGACCGAGCTGATGGCGTGGCTACGCACCACGTTGGGCGAACCGGTACCGGGCGTGGTGATCAGCGCCGATGGGCGACCGGAGACGGTGGCGCAGGTGCATGCGGCGGGGCTGGATTATCTGGCGAAACCGGTGAAACCGGCGGCGTTGCGAGCGTTGTTGAGTCGGTATGTGCCGTTGTAACCGTTCGACTTGAGTGTTGCAGCGCTACCGCTGACGCCTTCGCGAGCAAGCCCGCTCCCACTTTTGGAATGCATTTCACTGTGGGAGCGAGCCTGCTCGCGAAGCTCTTCGGGTTATTCCGGGAGCTCGACCAGCCCATCGACATCGGTCATCGCCCGCTCCAGCAAGTCAGCCGGCAGGCTCTTGCTGGCCCGCGCGCCGAGCAATTTGAGCTGTTCACTGCGACTGACCAGGTTGCCGCGCCCTTCCGTGAGCTTGTTGCGCGCCGAGCTGTAAGCCTTGTCCAGCTGTTGCAGGCGATTGCCGACTTCGTCCAGATCCTGAATGAACAGCACGAATTTGTCGTACAGCCAACCGGCTCGCTCGGCGATTTCCCGCGCGTTCTGGCTCTGCCGCTCCTGCTTCCACAGGCTGTCGATCACCCGTAACGTCGCCAGCAACGTGGTCGGGCTGACGATCACGATGTTGCGGTCGAAGGCCTCCTGGAACAGCGTCGGCTCAGCTTGCAAGGCGGCGGAAAATGCCGCTTCGATCGGCACGAACAGCAAGACGAAATCGAGGCTGTGCAGGCCTTCCAGACGTTTGTAGTCCTTACCTGCGAGGCCTTTGACATGGCTGCGCAGCGACAGCACGTGCTGCTTGATCGCGATCTGGCCGAGGGTGTCATCTTCAGCGGCGACGTACTGCTGATACGCCGTGAGGCTGACCTTGGAGTCGACCACCACCTGCTTGTCGCCCGGCAGGTAAATGATCACGTCCGGCTGGAAGCGCTCGCCATCCGGCCCCTTGAGGTTGACCTGGGTCTGGTACTCGCGGCCCTTCTCCAGACCCGCGTGTTCGAGCACCCGCTCAAGAATCAGCTCACCCCAGTTGCCCTGGGTCTTCTGGCCTTTGAGGGCGCGGGTCAGGTTGGTCGCTTCGTCACTCAGGCGCAGGTTCAATTGCTGCAGACGCTCCAGCTCCTTGGCCAGCGAGAAGCGCTCGCGAGCCTCGGCCTGATAGCTCTCTTCCACGCGTTTTTCGAAGGACTGGATGCGCTCTTTCAGCGGATCGAGCAACTGGCCGAGGCGCTGCTGACTGGTCTCGGCAAAGCGCTGTTCACGCTCATCGAAGATCTTCCCGGCGAGTTCGGCGAACTGCGCGCGCAGCTCATCGCGCGAGCCTTGCAGGTCGTTGAGGCGTTGCTGATGGCTTTCCTGCTGCTCGCGCAATTCGGCGTTGAGCGACGCAGCCTGCGCGTCGAGGCGACGCAATTCGGCTTCTTTGTTGGCGCGCTCGATGTTCCAGGCGTGCGAAGCGTCACGGGCGTCATCACGCTCGATCTGCAGCAGCTCGACTTCGCGGCGCAGTGCAGCCAGCTCCGCCTGCTTGGCGGCATTGGCCTGGCCGAGGTCGACGATTTCATCGCGGCTTGCCTCAAGCTGGGCGTTGAGCCCGTCCTGCGCCAGTTGCGCCATGGTCAGACGCTCTTCGAGCAAGGCGACCTCGGCTTGCCGGTCGCTGGCCCGCCGTTGCAGTTGCCAGGCCAGCGCCAGCAGCGGCAGTCCCGCGCCCGCCAGACCCAGCAACACGCTGGTCAAGTCCATAGCCATAGCCACTCCTGCCGATCCGATAAAGCCTGAAGGTTAACCAAGGCGTGGGACGTTGGACAGCTCAGTCTTCGAGCAGACCGAGTTCCTGTTGTGCACGCCGGTCACCGGCGCGGGCGGCCTGACGCAACAGATCCTGACCGATGCGCCGATCCCGGGCATTGCCGCACTCGCGGCACATCAACTGACCGAGACGACTTTGCGCCGCAACCACGCCTTCGCGTGCCGGTTGCTTGAGCAGACGCCCCGCCAGATGCTTGGCATTGCGGCTATCGCCCAGACGCGGGCTGTCGAGCAGCCATTCGGCCACACGCACGGAAAATCGCTTGGGAGAGGTAACACGAGGGTGTTCGGAGGTAACAGAGCCTGATACTGAGCGAAACTTCATAAAACACTGTGGGACAGATCTGAGGGCGCGCCACTCTACTCTCTTTTTCGTACAGGTAAAGTCAAAAAAAACCCGGCACGCCCGTGCTAGAGCAAGCGCTAGGGACAATCCACAGAAGCTGTGGATAACTCAGTGGACAACCGCTCCCGAACTCGCGCAAAGCCTTGTGGAATGGGGCCCGCAGTCAAACTGACGATTTTTTCACCAACAAAAAAAGACGATATTTTTCATTGACTTAAACTTTTGATGCAGGCAGCTACCGGGGTCAGGATTGATATGACAGTGAGGTTACGGTCTGCGCAACTAATGTGCACAAGTACCTGTTACCCGGTTATATCGATGCGCTTTTTCGGGTCGTTTTGCGCATCGCGCTGGGGATAAGCGGGTTGGTGATGGGGATGGCTGCACGCTTTTGTGGCGACCGGCGGTTGACCGGGGTGATCCCTTCGCGAGCAGGCTCGCTCCCACAATCGGCCCCCGTTCTCCTGTGGGAGCGAGCCTGCTCGCGAAGGGGCCAGCCCTGTCACCCGTGATCCGCACCTCCGACCGAAATCTTTTTTTGCCGCCGGGTTTGCATTGCCCAAGACGTTCCGTTACTATCCGCGGCGTTAGTACCAAGCTGAAAGTCAATTCCGGTCGAACACATCCCCACGGTCAACCTTCTTCCAAGAAGCCCTTCACCGAAAAAAGCGGGAACGACCCCTCGATGGTTTCCAGGTAAATCTTGCGCCGACACTGCCTTTGAATGAATGCAAAGGGTGTTGCGAAGACCACTTACTCTGACCGAACCAGCCTGCAAATTGATCAGGATCTTCACCCCGGGCCCAGAACCTTTGCCCTTGATGTGTTGCCTGTCCTCCTAAGTACCTACCTGCCAGCCCAAGCGCGCCAACTTAATAGCGCTTCAAACTGGCTGCTTTGTTCCAGTCGGGTTCTTTGTTCGACCAACGGTGGTCGACATTACTGGAACGTTTTAACGTTGCACGGTTCTTATCCGTGTCATTTGTAGGAACACCTAATAACTATGTCTACTCAAATCCATACTCAGGATGCCATTCGCACCCTAACCAACGCTTTTGCCCCAATGAACTGCCTGATCATGGCCGCTCGCAAAGGCTGCTTCAGCTTCACCGTGGTCAATGAACACGGGATCGCTCGCCACAGCGAGCGTCTGTACCCCGATCAATACTCCAGCGCCGAACCGCTGCAGGCCGTGATCGATCGTACACGTCAGGCCCTGATTGCCTGAGAGCCGAAAAGGCTGCAAAAGCAAAAGCCCCGCACAAAATGCGGGGCTTTTTATTGCCCGATGTTTCGCTTTTAGCCCTCCGCGCCTAAGCACCATCGGATATAACGCTTTTGGCTCGCGGCTGGAAATATTTTAAAAACAGGCCTTTACGTCGCGAATATGACACTACACTTCAACTCAAGCGGCTTGATCCGCTTTCGGCGAGCCTGATTCGATCCACCGCTGCCAAGGCCCCTTCAGGTATCGCCGCCCAATTACAAGAATCGAGGGCATTATGGGTATCGCTGCCAGCGAACTGTGCCGCTATGTGATCCGTCCCACACTGATCTATCTGGGACGCCACTGCGCAACTGCCGAATCCCTGCTGCTGGGGATCGCCGCCAGCCAATCCGCCCTCGGCTCCGCCCTGCATGACCGCCGTGGCCACGGCCTCTACCGGATTGCCGAGCACCGCCATCAGGCTCTCTGGGACCATTACCTGGCACTCGATCCGGAACGCGCAAGCCTGGTTCGCGGCCTCGCCAGCCAACATGCTTTTTTGAGCGGCCCGCACCTCGAACTGACCGTCAACCTGCGTTACGCCACCGCCATTGCCTGGCTGTTGGTCGAAGAACAAAACACTCAGCTCCCCGACGCCGATGACCTGCTGGGCATGGCGCGAATCTGGCGCCAGACCTTCCAGCCACAAGGCCGCCTGCGCGACTTTACTTACGCCTGGCACACCTGTGTTTCACCTGTGAATCAGGTCGCATGTTGACCCTGCAGTTTCCAAAGATCGGCCAACAGGTCAGGATTCTGGTCGGATTGTCCTACAAAACCGCTCTAACTCAGCCTATACGGACTATAGCGCTGGGACGAAAATGTTGGTAATTTTCGCCCCGGTGATCACCAGGAGTTCTAATAATGAAAAAAGTCATGCTCAAAACCACCCTTAGCCTCGCCGTTACCATGGCATCCACCCAGATCTTCGCAGCTGGCTTTGCCATCAACGAACACAGCATCAGCGGGATGGGCACTGGTTACGCTGGGCGATCTTCTTCTGCCGACGACGCAAGCACTGTTTATGGCAACCCTGCCGGCATGTCGCGCCTCACGCGCGAACAAGTCACCGGCGGTGTGGCATTCCTCGATGCCAAAACCGATATCAGCGACGCCAGCTCCAGCCCTAACGGCGGCAGCAACAAAGGCGACATGGTGCCCTTCACCTCCGTACCTATGGGCTTCTACGTCAAACCGATCGACGAGCATTGGGCATTCGGCCTCGGCGTGTACGTGCCGTTCGGCCTGATTACCGACTACGAAAAAGGCTTTGCCGGCCGCTACTTCGGCAGCAAGTCCGAAGTCCAGGTCATCACCTTCCAGCCGACTGTCAGCTACAAGTTCAACGACGTGGTCTCGGTAGGTTTCGGTCCGACCATCAACCGCATCGACGGCACCCTCGAGTCGAACCTCTCGGTGACTCAACTGGCGCCGGACGGCAAGGTCAAGATCAAGGGTGACGACACCGCGCTGGGCTACAACATCGGCGTACTGGTACAGGCCACCGACACCACTCGCCTGGGTCTGACCTACCACTCGAAAGTCGACTACAAGCTCGAAGGCAACACCAAGGTCAACTACGGCGCACTGGCTGCAGTCGGTCTGGGTGCCAGCCAGAAGTACGACGCTTCGCTGAAGATCACCACACCTGAATCCGTGGACTTCTCGGTTACTCAAGCGATCAACGACCGCTGGAACGTCTACGCCGGTTCGACCTGGACCCGCTGGAGCCAGCTGAAGAAGATCACCGTTGAAAACTCCGGCGTGCAGCCGCTGCTGGCCGGTCAGTTCGGCGAGATCACCGAAGAACAGAACTGGCACGACTCCTGGGCCTACGCCGTGGGTACTTCGTACCAGTTGAACAAGGAATGGGTACTGCGTACCGGTCTGACCTTCGACCAATCGCCGACCAACAACGTCGACCGTTCGCCACGTATCCCTACTGGCGACCGGACCATTTTCAGCATCGGTGCCGGCTGGAGCCCGACCGAAGACCTGACCATCGACGTCGCTTACTCGTACCTGAAGGAAGAGGCGGTCAATATCCGCAACCAGAACGATCGTGGCCAGACCTACGACGCCAAGTATGAAAACTCGGCAAACGGTTTCGGTGTCGGCGCTACTTACCGCTTCTGATGCTGCACGGCGAGGCTAACCCCTCGCCCATTGAAAAGCCCCGCTCTCTTTGCAGAAAGCGGGGCTTTTTTGCGCCTGTTCAAACACCACAAAAAGCGTGTGTTATCAGTTGAGCGGTTTTGAGGCGATGGCCTTTTCAACCGCCGCAATAAACTCCGGATCGTCGGGTTTGGTCAGGCTGGAGAAATTCGCGATCACCTTGCCCTGACGATCAATCACGTACTTGTAGAAATTCCACTTCGGCGCGCTGCTCTGCTCGGCCAGCACCTTGAACAGATGAGTAGCGTCGTCGCCACGGACTTTCTGCGGTTCGGTCATGGTGAAGGTCACGCCGTAATTGGCGTAGCAGACCTTGGCGGTTTCGGCGCTGTCCTTGGACTCCTGCTTGAAGTCGTTGGACGGTACACCGAGCATTTCCAGGCCTTGCGCCTTGTAGTGCTGATTGAGCGCCTCGAGGCCCTCGAACTGTGGGGCGAAGCCACAGAAACTGGCGGTATTGACCACCACCAGCGGTTTTCCGGCGTAACGCTGGCACAGATCGACTGATTCCTTGGCGCGCAACTTGGGCAACGAACCTTGCAGCGCCTCCGGACAATCAGCGGCCTGGGCCAGTCCGGTCAACGCCATCAACAACGCGGGTACAGCACACCAGCGCATGAACATGTCGGGCATCCTTGATGCGGTTATCAGAGATCGACGTTACTCGCCCTCCAAGCCTACAAGCAAGCACCCATGCCCAACTGCATCAACGCCAACCCGCCCTGATGCCAGCCCCACCACACCAGCGCCAGCAACAGCGCGCCGAGTGCGATGAAGGCGATTCGCGGCCAGGAACGCTTCATACGGCGCCGACAGCCGGTTGCAGACGCGCCACCGGACGCTCGCGCACTGGCCAGTTCAGCGCAGCCGCCAGCAGGCTCAAGAGAATCGCCACTTGCCAGATCAAGTCATAACTCCCGGTACGGTCATACACCACCCCACCCAGCCAGCCGCCGAGGAACGAGCCGAGCTGATGGAACAGGAACACGATACCGCCGAGCATGGACAGGTTACGCACGCCAAACAAAGTCGCCACCGTACCGTTGGTCAATGGCACCGTCGACAGCCACAGGAAGCCCATGGCCATGCCGAACAGATACGCCGAGGTCGTCGTCACCGGCAGCCACAGAAACAGTACGATCACCACCGCCCGTAACAGGTACAACGCCGTCAGCAGACGCGGCTTGGACATGCGCCCGCCGAGCCAGCCGGCGGTGTAAGTGCCGAAGATATTGAACAGTCCGATCAGCGCCAGCACCGTAGTGCCAACCGTGGCGGGCAGATGCTGATCAACCAGATAGGCCGGCAAATGCACGCCAATGAACACCACCTGAAAACCGCAGACGAAAAAGCCGAACGCCAACAACCAGAACCCCGAGTGCGAGCAGGCCTCACGTAACGCTTCGGACAGGGTTTGCTCGTGGCCCAGCACCGGCAACGGCTTGTCCTTGAGCATGCTTACCAGCGGCACGATCAGCGCCACCAGCAGGCCAAGCACCAGCAGCGCCGCCGACCAGCCGAGCCAGCCGATCAAACCCAGCGTGCCCGGCAACATCGCAAACTGGCCGAACGAACCGGCGGCACTGGCTATGCCCATGCCCATGCTGCGTTTTTCCGGCGGCACGGCACGCCCAACCACACCGAGAATCACCGAGAACGAGGTGCCAGACAGGCCGATACCGATCAACAGACCGGCACTCAGCGACAGGGTCAGCGCCGAATCGGACAAGCCCATGCACACCAGGCCCGCGGCATACAGCACGCAGCCGACCAACACCACTTTCGCCGCACCGAAACGGTCAGCCAGCGCGCCCGTGAACGGCTGCGCCAGGCCCCAGATCAGGTTCTGCAGGGCGATGGCGAAGGCGAACACTTCGCGCCCCCAGCCGAACTGCGCACTCATCGGCGACAGGAACAGACCGAAGCCGTGCCGCACGCCCAATGACAACGCCAGAATCAGCGCACTTCCCAGCAACACCCAACCGCACGTACGCCACATCGATGTCATTGTTATTCTCCGTTCGCGGGTATATACCCGCTTAAAACCGGAAAAACCGGCCTTCAGGCCAGTTCGTCCAACAGTCGCAGCAAGGTTTCACGCTTCTCGGCGCCCAGCCGATCGATCAATCGCTGTTGCGCCGCTTCCCAGGCCGGCAGGGCCGCCGCAAGGCGCTGCGCACCAGTTTCGGTAAGCCGGACGATGCGATTACGCATGTCCTCGCCCTCGGCCAGCGCCACCAGCCCTTCACCTTCGAGCACCCGC
Source organism: Pseudomonas sp. 13B_3.2_Bac1 (assembly GCF_025466205.1). NCBI lineage: Bacteria > Pseudomonadati > Pseudomonadota > Gammaproteobacteria > Pseudomonadales > Pseudomonadaceae > Pseudomonas > Pseudomonas sp. 13B_3.2_Bac1. The sequence continues at coordinate 12,830 of NZ_JANLOG010000053.1, read as the reverse complement.
AGATTGCGCCCCAGGGTGCTGCGATCCAGGCCCATGGCTTCGGCCAGTTCCGAGATGCTCGGTTGATCCAGACGCTGCAGATTGCACAGCAAAGAATACTGGGCAACGTTGATCCCGAAGCCGTCGAGAGCGCCGTCGTAATGCCTGCTGACGCCACGAGCGGCGCGACGCAGGTTGGTGCACAAACACTGAGAAGGAAGCATGATGCGTGTATATACCCGCGACTGTGTTAAATCAAGTTACACATGAGTTTATCAATAAGCTTTGTGGCGTCTGACACACCGCCTTCGCGAGCAAGCCCGCTCCCACAGGGGAATGCATTGCAAATGTGGGAGCGGGCTTGCTCGCGAAGAGGCCGGTACTGTCATAGAAATATCTCAGACCAACACCACTCCAACCAACACCGCCATTTCCAGCAATTCCAGCAACGCCCCCGCCGTATCGCCCGTAGTCCCGCCCAACCGCCGCATCATCACCTGCCGCAGCCAGACAAACCCAACGAACGCGACAACCAGCGCAACAATCGCTGTCACCCCGGCAATCAGCAAGCAGGCCAGCGCACTCGCCACTAGCCCCCACCCACCGGCCCGGCGCGGCACATGATCAGCCAACGCCTGCCCCAACCCACCCGCCCGCACATATGGCGTGGTCAGAAACAGCCCCAGCAACGCCGCACGTCCCAGCAACGGCACGATGAGCAACATCAGCGCATGCCCTTGCTCGATCAGCGCCAGCAACGCGCAGAACTTCAGCAGCAACACCAACACCAGCGTCACCACGGCAATCGGCCCGCTGCGCGGATCCTTCATGATCGTCAGCGTGCGCTCGCGATCACCGAAGCCACCGAGCCAGGCATCGGCGCTGTCAGCCAGACCATCGAGGTGCAGCGCCCCGCTGAGCAGCACCCACACCGTCAGCAACAGCGCCGCATGCAGCAGCAACGGCGCGCCAGCCAATGCCAGATTCAACAACCAGAGGATCACCCCGAACAGCAGCCCCACCAGCGGATAAAACAGCAGCGAACGCCCGAGCTGTTCCGGCTCCGGCATCCCCGGCAGACGAATCGGCAAGCTGCTGAGAAATTGCAGGGCGATCCACAGTGGCAGCATCTCAGTGACCTTCCTTCAGCACGCCATCGGCTTCGACGCTGAGCGCGAACAGCGCAGCATGCGCGACTTCGACATTGAGCAACTGCTCTCGCGGCAAACCACGCGCCTGCGCCAGCAACAGGCGCATCACGCCGCCATGACTGATCAGCAACACGCGCTCGCCGGCATAGGCCTGATACAAACGCGCCACCGCACCCAGCACGCGAGCCGCAAAATCACTGACCGGTTCGCCCTGCGGCGGCGTGAACGAATACGGATCGGCCCAGAACAGCCCCAGCGCCTCGGCATCAGTCTCCATCAACGCCGCTGCGCTCTGCCCTTCCCAGGCACCGAAATGCAATTCCTGCAGATCCTTGTCCAAATGAACCGGCAGATTCAATTGCTCGCCCAGCTCGGCAGCAAACCGCGCACAACGCTGCAGCGGCGAACTGACCAGCCGATCCCACGGCCCACCCGCCACCACGGCGGCACGCATCTGTGCCCAGCCTTTTTCAGTCAACGCATCATCGAGGCTGCCGCGCAAACCGCCGCCCAGTTCAGTCTCACCGTGGCGCAGCAGGTCCAGACGCAACGTCATGCCGGACGATCCGCCACCGCGGCTTCGGCGAACGTCGCCATTTGCCCGTGCAGGTCGCAGGCCAGACGCAACAGCGGCACGGCCAACGCCGCGCCACTGCCCTCGCCCAGACGCAAGCCAAGCTCCAGCAGCGGTTCAGCGCTGAGGGTTTCCAGCACGTGACGATGGCCCGGCTCGGCGCCACGGTGGCCGAACAGCAGCCACTCGCGGCAGGCCGGATTCAGCCGCACCGCCACCAGCGCAGCGACCGTGCAGATAAAGCCGTCGACCAGCACCGCGACGCCTTCCTGCGCACAGGCCAGATACGCGCCGACCAGTGCGGCGATTTCAAAACCGCCGAGGTTGAACAGGGTTTGCAGCGCATCACCACGCTGCGCCGCGTGCAGCGCCAGTGCGCGCTCGATCACTTGCGCTTTATGGCTGACGCCCTCGGCATTCAACCCGGTACCGGGACCGGTCAAGTGCACCACCGGACAGTCGAGCAAGGCACAGGCCAGCGCACTGGCGGCGGTGGTGTTGCCGATGCCCATTTCGCCGCCGATGAACAACTGTGCGCCAGCGGCTTTGGCCCGCAGCACGCTGTCACGACCGGCCTGCAAGGCGAGTTCGCCCTGCGCCCGGGTCATCGCCGCGCCCTTGGCGAAATTCGCCGTGCCCGGGCCGATGTTCAGATGACGCACACCCGGCAGATTCAACGTCGGTGTCACGGTACCCAGATCGACCACTTCCAAACGCGCATCGAGCTGCCGCGCCAGCACGCTGATTGCCGCACCGCCGCTGACGAAGTTGAGCAACATCTGCCCGGTGACTTCCTGCGGGAACGCGGAAACGCCTTCCGCGACCACCCCGTGATCGCCGGCAAAAATCGCGATCCACACCTGTTCAATCGTCGGTTTGATCTGCCCCTGCAATCCGGCCAGTTGCACCGCCACGGTTTCGAGGCGACCGAGGGAACCGGCCGGTTTGGTCAGTTGCTGTTGGCGCGCCGCCGCCTGTTCAACGATTTCGGCATTCACGGATTGGCACGGGTTCAACCACCACGCTTGGGTCATAACGCAGGTCCTTTCAGGGTCAGGGGCAGGCCGGCGACGGTCAGGACGACTCGCTGACAACGCTCGGCCAGAGCTTGATGCAGCCAACCGGCTTCATCGACGTAGCGGCGAGTCAATTCGCCCAGCGGCACGACACCCATTCCGGTCTCGTTGCTGACAAAAATGATTTCCCCCGGCAATGACGCCAGGCAGTCCAGCAGGGCTTCACGCTCGGCGGCGAGACGCGCGGCGTCATCGAGCATCAGCAGATTGGTCAGCCACAGGGTCAGGCAATCCACCAGCAGGCAACGCTCGGCACTGGCGTTTTCGCGCAGGACGCGGGCCAATTCCAAAGGTTCTTCGATCAGCGCCCACTCGGCCGGACGCCGGGCGCGGTGATGGGCGACGCGTTCATTCATCTCGCCGTCCAGCGGCTGGCTGGTGGCGATGTAAGTGACCGCCAGGTGGCTGTCGCTGGCGAGTTTTTCCGCCAGGCGACTTTTGCCGGAGCGGGCGCCGCCGAGGATCAGTTGGAGCATGGGGACATCCTGAAATTTATGTGTTGAGGCAATCGCCCTCTTCGCGGGCAAGCCCGCTCCCACAGTGACCGCGGTGGCTGAAACACCTCACTCCCCTGTGGAGGATGGAGGTGTCCTGTCATTTATGTATTGAGGCAACCGGCCCCTTCGCGAGCAAGCCCGCTCCCACATGGGAATGCGTTCCAAAGTGGGAGCGAGCCTGCTCGCGAAGAGGCCGTAACAGCCAGCCTAAATCCCGCAGAGCTGACGTAACAATTCGGTATCCAGATGCTGCTCCACCAGATCCGCCAGCCGCTCGATATCGCGCTCGCGCAAGCCGTGATAATCCACCTCCTGCACATCGCTCAACCCGGCCCAGCGCAGCAACGCAGCACTGGCTTGCGGTGATTCGAACAAGCCATGCAGATAAGTGCCGAACACCTGCCCATCGAGACTCTGCGCGCCGTCGCAACGACCGTCATCCAGATGCACCGCCGCGTTCTCCAGCGCCGGCCCCAGCGTCACGCCCGCATGGATTTCATAGCCACTGACCTCGGCGTTTTCCAGCGCCAGATGCCCACGGACATTGCGCAACTGCTTCTCGGCTTCCAGCGCGGTTTCGAACGCCAGCAAACCCAGGCCGGCACTCGAACCCGGCGCGCCTTCGAGGCCCAGCGGATCGTGCACTTGCTCGCCGAGCATTTGCAGACCGCCACAGATCCCCAGCACCTTGCCGCCATACCGCAGGTGCCGATTGATCGCCGTGTCCCAGCCATTGGCACGCAGATACGCCAGATCGCTGCGTACGCTTTTCGATCCGGGCAGGATGATCAGGTCGGCGGCAGGAATCGCCTGCCCCGGGCCGATGAATTGCAGATCAACCTGCGGATGCAGACGCAATGGATCGAAGTCGGTGTGGTTGCTGATGCGCGGCAGCACCGGCACCACCACTTTCAGCACTTGCTCGGCCTTGCCGGTCTGGCGCTGGTCGATGCCGTCCTCGGCCTCCAGATGCAGGTCCATCACGTATGGCAGCACGCCCACCACCGGTTTGCCGGTGCGCTGTTCCAGCCAGTCGAGGCCCGGTTGGAGCAAGGCGATGTCACCGCGAAAACGATTGATGATGAAACCTTTGACCCGTGCCTGTTCGCTCGGCGAAAGCAACTCCAGCGTGCCGACCAGATGCGCAAAAACGCCGCCGCGATTGATGTCGGCGATCAGCAGCACCGGGCAATCCACCGCTTCAGCAAAGCCCATGTTGGCGATGTCACCGGCACGCAGATTGATCTCGGCCGGCGAGCCAGCACCTTCGACCATCACCAGCGGATACGCCGCGCTGAGCCGCTGGTGCGACGCGAGCACCGCTTGCATGGCGATGGCTTTGTAGTCGTGATAGGCCACTGCGTTCATGCTGGTGACCGCGCGGCCATGGATGATCACCTGCGCCCCCGTGTCGCTGTTGGGCTTGAGCAGCACCGGGTTCATGTCGGTATGCGGTTCAAGATGCGCGGCTTGCGCCTGCACCGCTTGCGCCCGGCCAATCTCGCCGCCGTCGGCGGTCACCGCACTGTTGAGCGCCATGTTCTGCGGTTTGAATGGCACCACCGCCACGCCCTGACGGGTGGCCCAGCGGCACAGCGCCGTCACCAGTGTGCTTTTACCGGCGTCGGACGTGGTGCCCTGAACCATCAAGGTTGTCATTGGGTTTCCTTGGCGAAAGCTTGCAGCGCTTGTTCGAGACGCGCTTCTTCAGCGGCGTTGGCAGGCAGGCCGAAACGCAGGCTGCTGTTGTGGGTGAAGATGCGCAGGAGGATGCCGCGTCGGGCCATGAACTCGTGCAGCGCAGGCGCGTGCTCGGTGATCAGCCACTGAAACAACGCGCAACCGCCGTGGGGTTTGAAGCCGTAGCGCTCCAGCAGCAGCGCCAGACGTTCACTGGCCTCATCGCTGCGAATACGTTGCCGGGTCTGCGCTTCGGTGTCTTGCAGACAGGCCTGACCGAGCACCCGCGTCGGCCCGCTGACCGCCCAGGGGCCGACCTGTTCGGCGAGCAATCTGAGCAATTTGCGCTCGGCCAGCACAAAGCCCAGACGCACTCCGGCCAGACCGAAAAACTTGCCGAACGAGCGCAGCACAATCAAACCGATCTGGTGGGTATGCGGCGCCAGACTCAGCTGCGGCGTGTTGTCCATGAACGCTTCATCGACCACCAGCCAGCCGCCACGCTGAGCCAGCCGCGCGTGCCAATCGAGCAGCCGCGCCGGGGTCAGGCTCAGGCCTGTAGGGTTGTTCGGATTGACCACCACCAGCACGTCGAGGCTGTCGAGAAAGAATTCGACTTCCTGCTCCAGCACTTCGCGCACGATGTAACCGCTGCGGCGCCAGGCTTCGGCGTGCTCGGCATAACACGGCGACAACACGCCGACCTTGCCGGCGCGACGCAAACGCGGCAGCAACTGGATCGCCATTTGCGAACCGGCCACCGGCAGCACCTGCGAGGCGCCGTAGTAATCGCACGCGGCCTGCTCCAGTCCGTCATCGGTTTCCGGCAAGCGTGCCCAGGCGCGCAACGGAATCTCCGGCACCGCAAACGGCCACGGCGCGAGGCCGCTGGACAGGTCGAGCCAGTCAGCCTCGGCAATCCCGTAATCGAGTGCAGCCTTGCGCAGCCGGCCACCGTGCTCAAGCATAGAATTCAGCCCCCACGCAGAGAATCAGCAGCCATAACCATACCCCGCGCTGGACCAATTGCCAGCCGCGATCAATCGAATCGGCATCGGCTGGCGGACCTTCACCCAGTTGTGGACGCTGATGCAGTTCGCCGTGATAGATCGCTGGCCCGCCCAGTTCGACACCCAATGCACCGGCACCGGCCGCCATCACCGGACCGGCGTTAGGGCTGTCCCATTGCGGCCCCTGAGTGCGCCAGCATTTCCAGGCAAGCCGGGTGTTGCCCAGCAGCGCGTAGGTCAGCGCCACCAGCCGGGCCGGAATGTAGTTGAGCACGTCGTCGATTTTTGCCGCGCACCAGCCGAAGCGCTCAAAGCGTTCGTTGCGATAGCCCCACATCGCGTCGAGGGTATTGCTCAGGCGATAAAGCACCACGCCCGGCGCACCAGCCACGACAAACCAGAACAGCGCGGCGAACACCGCGTCACTGCCGTTTTCCAGCACCGATTCAGTCGCGGCGCGAGCGACGGCGGTGCTGTCCAGTTCGCTGGTCTGGCGACTGACCAGATAGCCGACGCGTTTGCGCGCTTCTTGCAGATCATCAGCGCGCAAGGCCGCGGCTACCGGCGCGACATGCTCACCGAGGCTGCGCATGCCGAGGGCGCAATACAGCGCCAGAATCTCGACGATCCAGCCCACGTACGGTGCCCAGGAAAACGCGGTGGCGAGCAAGGTCAGCGGCAACACGGCGATCACCCACGCAGTGACCCCGTGACTGCGCCAGCCACGCCCGCCCGCATTGAAACGGCGCTCGATGCGCCCGGCAAAACTGCCGAACGCCACCAGCGGATGCCAGCGTTTCGGTTCACCCAGCAGCGCATCCAGCGCGACCGCGGCGACACTCAACAACGCCACACTCATTGACTCACTCCCCAATAATTTTCGTACAGCAACTCATTGAGCGGACGCGCCTGCGCCCACCCTTCGAGTACCAGCATCGGCGCCGGATAGAATTCCTTGACCGGGCCCAGGCACAACACTGCCAGCGGCTTGGCCCCGTCCGGCAACTGCAGCAGATCGGCCAGTGCCTGCGGTTCGAACAGTGAAACCCAGCCCATGCCCAGTCCTTCGGCACGGGACGCCAGCCACAAGTTCTGGATCGCGCAGGACAGCGAAGCCATGTCCATTTCCGGCAGCGTACGACGACCGAAAATGTGTTTTTCGCGATCGTCCATCAACGCTGCGACCAGCACTTCGGCGCAGTCGTTGATGCCTTCGACCTTGAGTTTCATGAACTCATCGCTGCGCTCGCCGAGGGCTTCGGCGGTGCGGATGCGCTCTTCTTCGACGAGGTGCTGAATCTGCCCGCGCAAGGCGCGATCGCTGATGCGGATGAAGCGCCACGGCTGCATCAGGCCGACGCTGGGCGCCTGATGCGCGGCTTCGAGCAGGCGGCGCAGCAGCTCCGGGTCGACCGTGCCGCCGGTGAAGTGGCGCATGTCGCGGCGTTCGGCGATGGCTTTATAGATCGCTGTGCGCTCGGCCTCGGAATATGCGTTGTCGGTCATGGCCTCTTCGCGAGCAAGCTCGCTCCCACATTGGACGGGGTGCTTGCTCAAGAAACGCGATCCCCTGTGGGAGCGAGCTTGCTCGCGAAAGCGGTCTTGAGATCTGGCGCAAACAACGCGGCAATCGCCGTCGGATTCGACGGAAAGTAGAAATGCACGTACGACGCCGTCATCCGCCCTTGCCGATAAACCGCCTCGGCCCCACGCCCGCCATTCGGACTCAGGCCTCGGGCAATCGGCGTCAGCTCGGTGCTGGTCAGGGAATGGTGATAGGTGTGACCGCGCAACGAACCTTCCGGCAAATCCACCGCTTGCAGTGCCAGTGCCGCCAGACGCTTTTGCATCACCGCCTCACCGCGCAGCAGCCCGACCAGTTCGGCACGGGTGCCGTCAACGTCGGTCAACGCGTCGAGCAGATAGAGCATGCCGCCGCACTCGGCGAGCAGCGGTTTGCCAGCCGTGTGGTGCGCACGGATCGCGTCGAGCATCGAGGTGTTTTGCGCCAGCGCGACATGGTGCAATTCCGGGTAACCACCGGGCAGATACAGACTGTCGGCCGCAGGCAATTGGGCATCGCGGATCGGCGAGAAGAAGCTCAACTCAGCGCCCATCGCCCGCAGCAGATCGAGACTGGCGCCATAGGTGAAGGCAAAAGCCTCATCGCGAGCGACAGCAATGCGCACGCCGTCGAGCAGCGGTTCAGCAGGGATCACTTCGGGCGCGGCGAATGCCACGGCCGGTGGCAGCGCTACCTCGCAACTGCTGGCCAAGGCTTCGGCGGCGGCGTCGAGGCGCAGGTCGAGGTCATTCAGTTCGCTCGCCTGTACCAGACCGAGATGGCGGCTCGGCAACTCGATCCCGGTTTCCCGGGACAATGCGCCGTACCAGCGCAAGCCTTCGGTGAGGCTGCCTTCGAGCAATTGCGCATGACGCAAAGTGCCGACGCGGTTGGCCAGCACGCCGGCAAACGGCAAGTCCGGCTGATAGCGCGCCAGCCCCAACGCCAATGCGCCGAAGGTCTGGGCCATGGCGGTACCGTCGATCACGCCGAGCACCGGCACGCCGAAATGCCGCGCCAGATCAGCGCTGGATGGCGTGCCGTCGAACAGGCCCATCACGCCTTCGATCAGGATCAGATCGGCTTCGGCGGCGGCTTCCCACAACAGCCGGCGGCTTTCCTGCTCGCCGACCATCCACATGTCCAGTTGATACACCGGCGCACCACTGGCGCGCTCGAGAATCATCGGGTCGAGAAAGTCCGGGCCGCACTTGAACACGCGCACCTTGCGCCCTTGGTTACGATGCAAGCGAGCGAGCGCGGCGGTGACGGTGGTCTTGCCCTGACCGGAGGCCGGCGCGGCAATCAGTACCGCCGGGCAGTGACGTGGTTGATTCAAAGTTCGACGCCTTTCTGCGCTTTGATGCCGGCCTGGAAGGCGTGTTTGAGCATGCCCATTTCGGTGACGGTATCGCCCATCTCGATCATTTCCGGCTTGGCCGCGCGACCGGTGACGATCACGTGTTGCATCGGCGGACGCGCCTGCAAGTCACTGAGCACCTGATCCAGATCGAGGTAGCCGTGCTTAAGCGCGATGTTCAGTTCGTCCAGCACCACCAGGCCAATCGACGGGTCGCGCAGCAACTCGCGGGATACGGCCCACGCGGCTTCGGCGGCAGCGATGTCGCGCTGGCGGTCCTGGGTTTCCCAAGTGAAGCCCTCGCCCATCACGTGAAAGCGCACTTGCTCGGGGAAGCGGCGGAAGAACAGTTCTTCGCCCGTGCTGTTGCGGCCTTTGATGAACTGCACCACGCCGCACTGCATGCCGTGGCCCATGGCGCGGGCGAGCATGCCGAACGCCGAGCTGCTTTTGCCTTTGCCATTGCCGGTCAACACCAGCACCAGGCCGCATTCGTCAGGCGAATTGGCGATGCGTTCGTCGATCACGGCTTTTTTGCGCTGCATACGCGCCAGATGGCGTTCGTCGCGCTCGGGGGAATCGGTCATGGGGGGAGCTCTCCGTTGAGGCTGGATAACGGCGGGCAGGCACAAGAATAGACGGCAAAAAGCCTGGCATCGCCCACCGTGATGCCGCTGGATGGATCAGGCCGGTCTCCGGGCTCATGAGCGGCGAATCGCCTGACTGCGCGCCTTCCCGCGTCGTCGACACAGTGGCTCAATGCACAGTTTTCACTCATTTACCGTTGCGGGGGCAGCGCCGGGATCGTGATCGTTCTTCGCCTGAAGACAACCCTCACCGGCTTCCCTGTTTCACTCTGTCGACACAGGTCACAGAGCACCTGAAACAAGCCGCGAAGGTTAGAGGGTTGGGGGTGGAGCGTCAATTAAAGAGGGGGCCGTCGGGCGAATAACTGCCGCCGATCAATTATCTGACGCCAATCTTGTGCCACACTGAGACAAGTGATATCAAAGAGCCATGCTTTTGGTTGAAAAAGCACATCACAACAATAAGGATGATGACGATGCAAGGCATGATCATCAGCAACCCGCGCCTGGAATTCCTGCGCCCGATGCTTGAACGCTGGTTTGACTGTATCGACCGCTACAACGCTGTACGCGGCGACAACGACACCCCCTACTGGCATGACGAGAAAGCCAATCTCGGACTGCTCTCCGCGGCGGCATGGATGGCCGAGCTGGTAACCCTTTGCGATACCGTCACGCGCAAACAGAACGAGGACGGCGAACGCAACGCCCGCGCCGACCTGTTCATCGCCGGGGCCGAAGACCGCGCCTATCTTCAGGCGACCCAGCGCTGGCCGCGAGTCAACAACCTCAACCTGAGCCAGGCCCTGCTGGAGATCACCAGCGACGCCAAACGCATCAGTTTTGCCAGCGACCTCAAGCTCGGCTGCCTGTTCGTCGCCCCGCAGAAGGCCCAGCACAGCGCCAGCCCCGAAGAGTTGCAGGACATGGTCGACGACCTGCAAAAGGAACACTGCTGCGCAGTAGCCTGGTATTTCCCCTACGCCTACCGCAAGTTGCGCAGCGAAGCGGGCAACTATCACCCGGGCATCGCCGTGCTGTTCAAAGAGGCCCGCGGTTGAGCGGTTGAACCATCGGGTGCGCACACTCCTCTATGATTAGGCATGCATTCATAGGGAAGATCAGTAATGCGCAAAACCCAACTCGCTCTCGTCATCGCCCTCGCCGGAGGGCTCGCCGCCTGTGGTGAATCCTCCAGCCTGCAAGTTTCCGACGGCACCGGTCCGTCACCGAAACTGCCTGAACCGAACAAAACCCTGATCCCGACGGTGAACATCGCCCCGGCGATCGGCTGGCCCGCCGGCGGCAAACCGACCGCCGCAGCCGGCACGCAAGTGGCAGCGTTTGCCGAAGGCCTCGACCATCCGCGCTGGCTCTATGTCCTGCCCAACGGCGACGTGCTGGTGGCGGAAACCAACGCCCCGCCCAAGCCTGACGACAGCAGCGGCATTCGTGGCTGGGTGATGAAGAAAGTCATGGGCAAGGCCGGCGCTGGCGTGCCGAGCCCGAACCGCATCACCCTGCTGCGCGACGCCGACCACGATGGCGTGGCCGAAACGCGCACGGTGTTTCTGCAAAACCTCAATTCGCCGTTTGGCATGACCCTGGTCGGCAATGACCTGTACGTCGCTGACACCGATCGCCTGCTGCGCTTCCACTACGAACCCGGCGCGACCGAGATCAAGACGCAGCCGATCAAGGTCACCGACCTGCCGGGCGGCACCCTGAACCACCACTGGACCAAGAACGTCATCGCCAGCAAGGACGGCAGCAAGCTCTATGTCACCGTCGGCTCGAACAGCAACGTCGGCGAGAATGGTCTGGATAAAGAAGAAGGCCGCGCAGCGATCTGGGAAGTCGATCGCGCCACCGGCAACCACAGGATTTTCGCCTCGGGCATCCGCAACCCCAACGGTCTTGCCTGGGAACCGACCACGGGTGCGCTGTGGACAGCGGTGAACGAGCGTGACGAAATCGGCAGCGACCTGGTGCCGGACTACATCACCTCGGTCAAGGACGGCGGTTTTTACGGCTGGCCATTCAGCTATTACGGTCAACACGTGGATGTGCGAGTGAAACCGCAGAATCCGGATCTGGTGGCCAAAGCCATCGCCCCGGACTACGCCGTTGGCCCGCACACCGCCTCGCTGGGCCTGACGTTCGCCGATGGCAACAGCCTGCCGGCGCAATTCAAGGAGGGCGCCTTCATCGGCCAGCACGGCTCGTGGAACCGCAAACCGCACAGTGGTTATAAAGTGATTTTCGTACCGTTCGCCGCCGGCAAGCCGAACGGACAACCGATCGATGTGCTGACCGGGTTCCTCGACAAGGATGAGAACGCCTTGGGCCGCCCGGTGGGTGTGGTGATCGACCAGCAAGGTGGTTTGCTGGTGGCGGATGATGTGGGGAACAAGGTTTGGCGGGTGTCGTCCGCTAAATAAATCAGGGCCCGACACATAACAAATGTGGGAGCGGGCTTGCCCGCGAAAGCGTCAGGTCATTCAACATCATGGATGAATGACACACCGCATTCGCGAGCAAGCCCGCTCCCACATTTAGATTTTCAGCGTTTACGGGTTATGCGCCAGATGCTCCGGCTGCAACACCCGCTTGGCACTCAGATACGCCTTCTGCCAGTACGCCTTTGACAGGCTGTCCAGCTTCACCGTGCCGCCCGTCGCCGGCGCATGCACGAAACGCCCTTCCCCGACGTAGATCCCCGCATGACTGACCTGCGAGCCGCCATTGGTGGCGAAGAAGATCAAGTCGCCGGTCTGCAACCCTTCTTTGCCGACATTCGGCGCCTGCATCACGATCATCTCGCGGGTAGAGCGCGGCAACGAGATACCGGCGGCATCGCGGTAGACGAAACCGATCAGGCCACTGCAATCAAACCCGGAGTCTGGTGTGTTGCCGCCCCAGCGATAAGGCGTGCCAACCAGGCCCAGCGCACGAAACAGCACGTCTTCAGCAGCAGGCGAAAAAGCTTGGGAAGGCCCGAACACCACCGGGGCGCGTACGACGGGCGCAGGCGGCGGAGTGCGGCTGGCGCAGGCGCTGAGCAGCACTGCGAAGAAGATCACTGTGAGGCGGGCCGACATCGTCATAAGCAGAACATCCTGATCTGGCTGCGGCTTTCTCTGCCGAATGGACAGAAACAAAACCGCCTGCGGAGCACGCAGGCGGTTTGCCATCAATATAGATACAGGATTCTAGCGGCTACGCGGCAAACTTCAAGTAAGACTTTAACTTCACCTTGTAAAGTCTAGGTCTACTCCCTGGCCGGGCACCGTTTTTGTCGCCACGGACGTGGCGACAACGGAGGAATTACTTGCGAGCGGTGACCACGGTC